>NZ_JBYNRN010000010.1:0-3538 GCF_057785155.1 Paenisporosarcina sp. | reverse complement strand
ATGAGTGCTAATAACGGAACGAAAATCTAATTAAGGAGGTCGTTTGCCGTGTTGAAGCCACTAGGTGATCGTATTGTCATTGAATTAATTCAAACTGAAGAAAAAACAGCGAGCGGAATTGTTTTACCAGACACAGCGAAGGAAAAACCACAAGAAGGAAAAGTTGTTGCGGTTGGTTCAGGCCGCGTTCTTGACAATGGTGAGCGCGTAGCTCCAGAAGTAAGCGTTGGTGACCGCATCATCTTCTCAAAATATGCGGGTACAGAAGTGAAATATGATGGAAAAGAGTACTTAATTTTACGTGAAAGCGACATTTTAGCTGTGATTGGTTAATCGTTCGCCTGATAACATATAAAGCATACAAAAATACTTAACAAAAAATTATCATCAAGGGGGTAAGATGTATGGCAAAAGAAATTAAATTCAGCGAAGAAGCTCGTCGTGCGATGTTACGCGGTGTAGATAAATTAGCTGATGCAGTCAAAGTAACATTAGGTCCAAAAGGTCGTAACGTTGTATTAGAGAAAAAATTTGGTTCTCCATTAATTACAAATGACGGTGTAACAATCGCGAAAGAAATTGAATTAGAAGATCCGTTTGAAAATATGGGTGCGAAGCTTGTTGCAGAAGTAGCAAGCAAAACAAATGACGTTGCTGGTGACGGTACAACAACAGCGACTGTATTAGCGCAAGCGATGATTCGTGAAGGATTGAAAAACGTAACAGCTGGTGCGAACCCAATGGGTATTCGCAAAGGTATTGAAAAAGCTGTTGCTGTTGCGGTAGAAGAATTAAAAGCGATCTCTAAACCAATTGAAGGAAAAGATTCAATTGCTCAAGTTGCAGCGATTTCTGCTGCTGACGAAGAAGTTGGTCAATTAATCGCAGAAGCAATGGAACGTGTTGGAAAAGACGGCGTTATTACATTAGAAGAGTCTAAAGGCTTCACAACAGAATTAGATGTTGTGGAAGGTATGCAATTTGACCGTGGTTATGTATCTCCATACATGATCACAGACTCTGATAAAATGGAAGCTGTATTAGAAAATCCATACATCTTAATTACAGATAAAAAAGTTTCAAGCATTCAAGAACTTCTTCCTGTATTAGAGCAAGTTGTTCAACAAGGCAAACCATTATTAATCATTGCTGAAGATGTGGAAGGCGAAGCGCTTGCGACATTAGTTGTAAACAAACTTCGCGGCACATTCACAGCTGTTGCAGTGAAAGCGCCTGGCTTCGGTGACCGTCGTAAAGCGATGCTTCAAGATATCGCGATCTTAACAGGCGGTGAAGTCATTACAGAAGAATTAGGTCGTGAATTGAAATCAACAACAATTGCTTCACTTGGTCGTGCAGCGAAAGTTGTTGTAACGAAAGAACATACAACAATTGTTGGTGGCGCTGGTCGTGCAGAAGACATTCAAGCACGCATCAACCAAATCCGTGCTCAATTAGAAGAAACAACTTCTGAATTTGACCGTGAAAAATTACAAGAGCGCTTAGCAAAATTAGCTGGTGGCGTTGCCGTTATTAAAGTCGGTGCTGCAACTGAAACTGAATTGAAAGAGCGTAAACTTCGCATCGAAGACGCATTAAACGCAACACGTGCGGCAGTTGAAGAAGGTATCGTTGCCGGCGGTGGTACAGCGTTAATGAACGTATACAGCAAAGTTGCAGCAATTGAAGCGGAAGGTGACGAAGCAACTGGTGTGAAAATCGTTCTTCGTGCGATCGAAGAGCCAGTTCGTCAAATCGCACAAAACGCTGGTTTAGAAGGCTCTGTTATCGTAGAGCGCTTAAAAACAGAAAAACCTGGTGTTGGCTTCAACGCAGCAACTGGCGAGTGGGTTGACATGATCGAAGCTGGTATTGTTGACCCAACGAAAGTTACTCGTTCTGCGCTTCAAAACGCAGCATCTGTTGCCGCTATGTTCTTAACAACAGAAGCGGTCGTTGCAGATAAGCCAGAAGAAAACAAAAACACACCAGGCATGCCAGACATGGGCGGCATGATGTAATAAGACGAGAACTAGTCGCAGAAACAAATATATTCAATCGTAAGGGCTACTTCCTTAAAGGAGGTAGTCCTTTTTTGTTGCTCAAATTTGCATATCAAGATTTTTTGGAAGATCGGAAATTCAAAAATACAACAAAAACGAACATAAGGAATTATGAAATTATATTAGGTGAAACCTGTGGTGCTAGTTGGGTCTTAACGCTCAACTAGCCCAAGAACAACAAGCGAGTAAGCCAGTAAAATACCATCCGGTGCCGTTTCAAATCCAGAAACCGAGTTCGCTCGAATCTCGGTGATCCGATACGAATCGACTAAAATCGAAAACACGGTTTCCACCACTTTACGTTTTCGCTT
Organism: Paenisporosarcina sp.; assembly: GCF_057785155.1. NCBI lineage: Bacteria > Bacillati > Bacillota > Bacilli > Caryophanales > Caryophanaceae > Paenisporosarcina > Paenisporosarcina sp. The sequence continues at coordinate 1,164 of NZ_JBYNRN010000010.1, read as the reverse complement.
CATCCACTGTTTCCATTCGTCCGATTGGCGAATTCGCTGATTTTTTCGAACGGGCGTCCAAAAAGCGACTCGGTGCTCTTCGTACAGCTTCTTTTGCAGCTTTTGACTGATATACCCTTTGTCACCGAGGTTATACGGATGTGGAATTTGCGTCATGACGGTTTCAGCGGCCACCCGATCGTGACAAGACGCTTCAGTGACGACATATCCCATCGGAAGCCCTTGGTCGGTGACCTGCAGATGAAGTTTCAACCCATAGAAAGCGATCTTTTTCGAAGCACAATAGCCAATATCCGCAATTCCACGAAACCGTTTGGCGCGATGCATTCGAGCTGAACGACACAGCTCGATCGGCAAGCTGTCCACGACCGCATACGCATGGTGTTGCCCACGCTTGGCTAGCTGGTGCCGAATCCACTTGATCGCAAAGCTAAGCGCCCGGCAGCGACGGTTGTACCGAGAACGCTCAGGGAATAAGTCCTTGGGAAACAAATTCCCAATCACAAACCGATGCCAAGCCCGTTCGGAAGTGAAGCCCAACAACTTTCCAAGGACATGGATGGTGATGATGACTTCGTCTTTCTGTTTCAACAAATGAAGATTTCGACGTTGAAGATGAATCTGGATACTCGATAGTTGAGCCGATACAAAAAGCAAAATCGATGCATATTGTTTTTGAAGTTTGACACGATCTGTAGTAAAATGAAAGTGCTCTTGCATGGGGATTCTCCTTTCGAATGGTAGGTCGCACTTTCATTCTACAGGAGATTCGCCAGGCAAGAGCTATTTTTTATGCTTGTTTGATTTTATCTAGCACCACGGGTAATTTGTTAATTTTACAACAACTAGGCTCTTCACCACAAAATGTACTTGACAATCAGGTTGTTTTCTGATCAAGGGTACAAAAAATGCGAAATTTCCTGTATGGTAAAGGTGACCAAAACCATCAACCATGGAGGAAATTTCGCATGCAATCTCAGTTTATCAAAGATTTGATCACTTTACCAGGCTTTCTTATTCATGGAGTCAGTCAAGACTTTGTGGAGAACATTTTTTCGGTTCACTACGGGTGTTGTCAATCACTAGTTAGCGAACCATTTTCAGGAATTGATATCGTAAGCGCTTTCGGACTCTCATCCCTCATCTTGAAGTGATGATATTGTA
>NZ_JBYNRN010000009.1:0-19408 GCF_057785155.1 Paenisporosarcina sp. | reverse complement strand
CGTTTAAGTTCAAGTTTGTTTTCGATACCGACAGGTGTCGGCGGAAGAAAACGTTTTTGCTCCGATCGCCAAAGCGATCATCGCTATATTTCGTTGACGTTTTGCTGTTCAGTTTTCAAGGTTCATGTTGTCACTTGTTTTGGCGACTTTTGTATCTTACCACCTCTCATTCATGAATGTCAACACGATTTCATAAATTTAATTGAAGAATTATTTTTTGCATTAAGAGAGGTAGGATAACTATTGAAAAGGAGATATGTTTTCACCCTGTGTATTGTGTTCAGTATCATATTTTTTATTCAACCAAAGGAACAATTTTTTTCTGTGTTCCGAGTAACGGATGAACCTGATGTTATCGCCTCGGGTAATAATGGAATGACGTTAACTGTTGATCTATCCTTCGGTCGAGAAGATGTTGAAGAATGGATTACGAACTTAGAATCGCCTTATCCCCTTTTGTTTTTAGATGCAGATTGGATTGAACGTTCTCCAAAAACCGTAAATCTTATCATAGAAAAGAAAATACCTGTTGGGTTGCTTGGTAGCAAAGGAGAGATGTATTTAGAAACTCCGGATTTATTGACAAAAGAAATAAAAAAATACGAACAGGCTTTTGAAAGCAAGCCATTATGGTTTCGAACAGCAGACTATGACTTTCCATCTGAACTGAAAGAAAATGTGTGGGATCATGAGATGAACTTAGTGAGCGCATCAGTTTTTTGGACAACTGGAGATTTCCCGAAAATCTCACAGGGTGATATCGTCAGCGCAGCACTTCACAAAGAACAACGAGTAAATTTCAAAAAATTACAAGCGTTTCAAAAAGCTTATCCATTCCAAACAATAGAAGAAACTCTGTTCGCCTTTAAAACGAAAACAAAGACGTATCCATAAAAACCGGTAACTACTCTATTCGGAGAATCTGCTACATAAATTACAACCAAGGTGGGGAAAATTCTAACTGAGATTCCCCTTTTTCTAACTGAGACTATGATTATTCTAATCAAGAACACCATAATTCTAACTGAGCGACGATTCACCCACAAAGCAATACCCGTCAAGCGCTAGCGTGCGGGGCAATTCAGATCTTTAAAAAACGAGTTGGTGCTGCCCGCTTCGCTTCCGCAGCTTTTGATGTGGGCGTATACTTTTTTAACAATTACAACTAAGATGGCGTTTTTTCTAACTGAGATCGACAAAATTCTAACTGAGACTACGATTATTCTAACCAAGATCGCCATAATTCTAACTGCGCGACGATTCACCTTCAATATAAAAACAGAGCTTGCACCGGAAAATGGTGCAAGCTCTGTTTTCTATAATATATCCTTACGCTTTTGCAGCATCTGCACGCGCTTTGCGACGTTTTTCTAAATTAATGCGATCAACTTCTGATTTGGCATTATATTTTGGTAATTTTAATAATTGATAGGCATTGACCGCTAATATTGGGAATAATAATAACGCAACCCAGCTATCAATGTTATTTTCTCTTACCATTAACACTGGTAACCACTCGAGTGTTGTTACGACAATCATGAAGAATAATGCTGAAATGAACGCTTGTTTGTTTGTCCATTTTGCTTTGAAGTAAGCAACGATTAAAGCTGTTGCCAGTAAAAAGACTAGAAGCCCTAAGTATAGGAATAACTGATTGTTCGTTTCTGCACTAGGCATGAATCGGAAAACAACTAAGTCAAAAATAACGATCGCAATGATCAATAATTGTACCCAGTTCCAAAGGCGAAGCGATTTAAAAATATTTACGCCAAACTGATGAACTGTTAAATATGCAAAAAAGCCCATTTGGCTAACCACACTCATTGTAAATCCAACAATCACCATCCACAGAAATGCAGCTGAAAATTCGCCGTATTCTCCACTAGACAAATAAGGTGCAAAAGCATCTTCCCAACGAATAATTAATCCAAGTACACCAGTGACTATTCCACCTATCATGAGTGCCTTGAAGAAAAATATAAACCAATTTCGAATCGTCACAGCATTAAATCCTCCGTTTTTCACGAGTTTCTTCTTTAATTGTATCAACGTATTCGTAAAAAATCTATTTTACGTAAGGTTATCTACATAATCTACGCTATTTTGTGAACAATAAATGAAAAGCTGCGTACGAGAAGAGAGGGATAATATGCGAAAATGGTCGATTCTTTTGATTTTATTGGTATTAGCAGGGTGTAATGGCGCTCCACAAACGGCACCTTCTTATGAGGAAACAAAGAAAATGATGACGGATGCTTTGCAAACGGAAGACGGGAAAAAGGTCATGAGACAAATGCTATCTGATCCCGAGTTTCGCGAGTTATTAGTGCTTGAACACGACGACGTACAAAAATCTATTGAAGGAACTCTTCTTTCAGAGGATGCGAAGAAATTTTGGAAAGATACCTTCAAAGACCCAAAATTTTCGGAGACGTTCGCCAAAAGCATGAAGGAGCAGCAGCAAGATATTATGACTGAATTAATGAAGGATCCTGCTTTCCAAAAAGAAATGGAGACTTTTTTTGGTCAAGCAGAAATGCAAAAGCAGTTAGAAACCATTTTACAAGCTCAAACTATGCGTAAGGAAATTCAAGAAATTGTTCAAGAAACCATTGATAGCCCGCTCCTAAAAGCGAAATGGCAAGAAATGGTGAAGTCCGCTGGGATGACCGCTGAAGAAGAAGGTGGTAAATCTGGAGGTGGAGGCGGAGGCTCGGAAGGTGGCGAACAGAAAAAGGCTGAAGGTCAATAATCAATAAAACCCCACTCGCATATAAGCAAGTGGGGATTCTTGATGACTATTTTGTTGTTTTGTTGATGACTTTTGTTGCAATTTCTAAGTAAATCTTTCCGGTCGGATGTTCTTCTGCATATACCGAAGGCGCAAAATCCGCTTCATTCCAATCCGGTTGACCTAAAGGAATTTGACCAAGTAATTCCGTGCGAAGTTCTTCAGCTAGCTTTGGACCTCCGCCTTTGCCAAATACATATTCCTTTTCATTTGAGTTTTTCGATTCAAACCACGCCATATTTTCAATAACACCCAATACTTCATGGTCTGTTTGTAACGCCATTGCACCTGCTCGAGCAGCAACAAATGCAGCAGTAGGATGTGGTGTTGTTACGACGATTTCTTTAGATGACGGAATCATTTGGTGAATATCTAATGCAACGTCACCAGTTCCTGGTGGCAAATCTAACAGCAAGTAGTCTAGGTCTCCCCATTCAACATCTTTGAAGAATTGGTCTAGTACTTTGCCTAACATCGGACCACGCCATACGACAGGAGCATTATCTTCTACAAAGAATCCCATTGAGATCACTTTGACACCAAAGCGTTCCACTGGAATAATGCTTTCTCCACGAATGACCGGACTTTGTTGAATGCCCATCATGTCAGGAACACTAAATCCATAAATATCCGCATCTATTAAGCCTACTTTTTTCCCTAGACGTGCTAAGGCGATTGCTAAGTTTACAGATACCGTTGACTTCCCAACGCCACCTTTACCTGATGCAATCGAAATGAATTCGACTTTGTTCAACGGAGATAACAAATCTTGTGCGGCTGATTCTGTTGCCGTACCACGGAATTTAGCTAACACTTCTTGAGGCAACTCTTCAAAGCGAATACCAACTGTTCCAAATCCAGCTTCTTTAAGTGCATCTACCACTTTCATTTGCAGTTGCATTTGTTCTGCGGTATTAACTTTAGCGATCGCAATTTTTACACTCACATGATTCTTCTCTTCTTTTATGGACACTTCTTTAAGACCATCTGTTTCGAGTAATGTTTTATGTAAAAAAGGGTCTTGTAGTTGCCCAATCAGTTCTCTTACTTGTTGTTCATTCATCAATTTTGAGACACTCCTTCTATGTACATTTCGTCCTATAGTATATCATATCTAGATTTAGTAAGTTGCGTCGTAGGATTCTCTTTCAGGACAATACATATTATGAGCATCTTGTGCTTAAGTAGAAATTATTGAACTTCCCCATTCACATACATTTCGATCCCATCCGCGATCGCTTTGGCCATTTGGTTTTGATAGTCTTTTTCGGTAAGTAGTTTTAATTCTTCAGGATTACTTAAAAACCCGGTTTCTACTAAAACTGCTGGAACCGTTGCTTTTTTTAATAAATACACTTGTTTAATGGCTAATGCTTCTCGCTCTGTATTTCCAACTTGCTCGCGAATCGAACCTTGAATGGCTTTAGCCACGGCCGCTCCTTCAACATGGCCATCCTTGTGATAGAAAACCTGTGCGCCTCTCCATCTCGCTTCTGGAACAGCGTTCACATGCACACTGATAAATAGATCAGCATCTGTGTTTGTAATCATTTCTTCACGCAGTTTTAAATCTGCCATCTTTCTTGCACGAATGGTTGGAAATGTTGCTTTTGGATTATGTTCTTCTAATGCATCCCCACTTTGAGAACGCGTCATGACCACGACAGCACCTTGTCTTTTCAACTCTTTTTCAAGCGCTTTTCCTAAGGCCAAGGTAATATCCTTTTCAATCACTTCTCCAACAGATGCTCCTCCATCAATTCCTCCATGACCAGGGTCCACTACAACTTTTATTCCTGCTAATGGGGCTGGTAAAAAGAATGCACGATCAGATGCTTGCGTTTCATACACCACTACGGTTACCGACAAAACCATTAACAATAAAATTGCAATCCATCGTTTCAACGCTGCGACACCACCTTTTACACTCACTATACGTATGTCCATTCCGAACTATGAGCAAAAGTGTCAAGCCTTCGTTATATTATTTTACTGGTAATTCATCTTCTCTTAAGTCCAGGTAAAGTGAACCATCTGATTCCACTTCTGCATAGAATACTTGTTCCACCGAATTCACCCCGTGTTTGACTAGTTGTTTATGTAGCCATTCCTCAGTCAATCCTACTCCATGTAAATTTTTCAATACTACCTTGCCATCTGCAATGATTGTACTAGGCATATATTTTGGGGTACCCGTTGGTGCTTTTACATCCTGTTTTGTTGCAGATTGCTGTGATACCTTTTTAAATACACTTAGTTCCCCATTGGTTTCGAGTACTGCGAAGTGAACATCCTTAACTGAAAAGATGCCTTGTATTCTCAGCAACATATTTAAATCCCCTATTGGTAGACGGCTTTTTTTAAGTGCATTTTCTAAAATTTTGCCTTCTTTAATGACAATTAACGGCTTATCATCTAATAGCGACTTTGCTCTATTGGATTTTATTGAAATAAAACTGACTAAAATTGTTAGTAATGACCACCAAATTAGCGAAGTAATAGCGTTTAAATAATGAGTGTCGTCATGTGCAGCAATCTCACCAGCAATGGATCCAATCGTAATGCCTGTAATGTAGTTAAAAAACGTCAGTTGACTCAATTGCTCTTTCCCCAAAATTCGAGCCAGTCCAAGAAGGACAGAAAAAGTTACGGTCGTTCTAATTAGCATTTCAACAAAACTATAGTCGTCCAAATTCATATGGTTGACTCCCCTCTACATAAAGACTCAACCTCTATCTTTTCCTGAATCAATCTTGCTTATTCATAGAGATCATTTGGGGAATGAACAGAATACAAACCATTTTTAAAGAAATAACATACTCTAGACTTAGGGGGTTCTACTTTGAGAGATGATCAATTTCATAATAAAATCAATTCTTCCTATACCCTTCATGATTTATTAAAAGGGAAAGACCTTGAAATCATTACAGCTTCCTTACTTCTTCTTGGAAAATTAAAAGTGGATTACGTGTCGCTGTTTCGAAATACACCAGATGTATCTGTCACGTTAATTGGTAAATACAAAAAAACGAAGGAAGATAAGGCGAATAGTCTAACCGAGTTTTTAAACGAAAATGGAGATATTACAATGGACGAGGTTTTTGAAGCGTTAAGTAAGCGAATGAATAATAAAGGGACGTGAAAACATGCATAAAAGTAACTCTCTAACTAGAGGCGAGTTTGATGGAGTTGGATTTATAAATGGGGTTTTGCTCTTAATTTTAATTTCGCTGTTGGTTTTTGGCTCCACCGATTTATCTGACGTATCAGTTCCAAGTGTGAATATTCCTTAACAATTGAATTGCCCATTATTTCCTGGGCAATTTTTTTCTTTTTTTGAAAAAATTTTTGTACCAAATTAAGTATTTTCAAATACTGATTTACGAAACTTATTAATACGATTAAAAAGCCCTACTTCTTTTGAAGTGGAGCTTTTGGTATTTCACTTTAGTTTCCGTTCATTCGTTTACAGTAAATATTGACGTGGTGTGCCATAGAAAAATACTTGTTGATATTGCGGATAAGTGGATTCGAAGTATATAAATATGGGTGCATCAAGTAGTGCGGGGTAATTTTTATAAAACTGAAGGTCACCGTTAACAATGCCTTTTAGAGCAGTTGCCATTTCTTTTTTAAATATATTATAACGAATGCCTGCAATCATTTCACCAAACTCTCCACCGTCTACATAGGCTTTCCCTATTAAGGTAAAATGCCTGTGCTCATCTGTTTTCCATTCACCAAGTACTTCATCTCTCATTTTTTGATTGATGGCTTTGTCGTTATAAACATTGCCAATATCTAAAAATAACTCACCCGTAAGATCAGAATGTGTAAGCGTGTATTTTCTTCCTTCAACAGGTTGGACGAATGTGGCTGGTGGTATAAGATTCACAGATAATTTTTGAGGGTCAAATACAGACATATATCCTCTCCTAGCGTCTTCCTTGATAATTAACAGGCACTTTTCACACATGACTGACCAAACTTCTCGTAAATGATTGTTTATTACCATATGGAGGCGATATGAAGATTGTTCAGTAGAAAAAATTTAAAACACAAAAAAACCCCAACCAAAATGGTTGAGGGTTTTTGAAAATCCGAAGATTAACGTTTTGAGAACTGAGGTGCACGACGAGCGCCTTTAAGACCGTATTTTTTACGTTCTTTCATGCGTGAGTCACGAGTTAACAATCCTGCAGATTTCAATGCTGGACGGAAATCAGGATCTACATGAAGTAGTGCACGAGCAATACCATGACGGATTGCGCCTGCTTGACCTGTGTATCCACCACCATTTACATTTACATGAACGTCATAGCTACCTAGTGTTTCAGTTGCTACTAATGGTTGTTTAATAATTTCGCGTAATGTAGCAAATGGTACGTAGTCTTCTACGTCACGTTTGTTGATTACGATATTACCTTCGCCCGGTACTAAACGTACGCGTGCAGTTGAACTTTTACGACGACCTGTGCCGATATATTGAACTTGTGCCAAGGGTATGTCCTCCTCTTTAATTATCCGCGAAGCTCATAAGCTTCTGGTTTTTGTGCTGCATGTGGATGTTCTGCTCCAGCGTATACGTGAAGCTTCGTGAATGTTTGACGACCTAAAGAGTTTTTAGGAAGCATTCCTTTGATTGCTAATTCAAGCATTTTTGTTGGGTAGTTAGTACGCATTTGTAAAGCAGTACGTTTTTTCAAACCACCAGCAAATTGTGTATGACGGTAGTAAATTTTGTCTGTCAATTTCTTACCAGTCAATTCGATTTTCTCAGCGTTGATAATGATCACGTGATCACCTGTGTCAACGTTTGGTGTGAATGTTGGTTTGTTTTTACCACGTAAGATAGCAGCTACTTCAGAAGCTAAACGACCAAGAGTTTGGCCTTCTGCGTCTACTACTAACCACTTACGCTCTACTTCGTGACCTTTAGCCATGAATGTTGTACGCATGTATTTTGTCCTCCTAATTCAATCTAATCTGATTTAAAATTTTCTTATATCATCATCAACAACAAGTTTCGGGGCTTATTGTGGGGTTAATGAAATACCATGTGTCATCATATAACGCCAGGCATAAAAAGTCAAGGATTTTTTTCAAAACACCTGGACGTGTTGCTTCATTCCCCATAACTCACAGTTTCTAAGTATAAACCGTGTGCAGGTGCCGTTTTTCCTGCTTGTTTGCGGTCCATTGCCTTCAACATTCGCTCGATTTCAGCTGGCTCTCTTCGTCCAATGCCAATCTCCCACAAATTCCCCGCAATGATGCGAACCATATTGTACAAAAAGCCATCACCTTCAATGACTAAATGCAATTCTTGCATGTCTGTTTGAATCAAATCTAATCTCGTAATTGTTCTTACCCGATCTACTACCTCTGTGCGAGCTGAACAAAAACTAGTAAAATCATGTGTTCCTAAAAATAGCTTAGCGGCTTTACGCATTTTTTCTACGTCAGGTTTTATTCCAGGCATATGAACGACAAAATTCCGAGTAAAAGGATTTTGAATATCAGCTAGGCTCCATTTGTAACGATATACCTTACCAGTTGTCCCATATCGTGCATGAAAATCTGGCGAAACTTCTGACACATTTAGAATGCGAATGTCATCCGGTAATTGCGTGTTTAAAGCTCGTTCCCAGCGTTCTACCGGAAAGGTTAACTCAGTATCAAAGTGAATCACTTGACCCAATGCATGGACGCCTGCGTCGGTTCTTCCGCTAGCAACAACCTTTGTGGTCTTCCCTTTATGCATTTTGGTTAAAACGCGTTCAATTTCTAATTGTACGGTGCGCTTTTCAGGTTGCACTTGATAGCCGGCAAAACCAGAACCATCATACATTATTACTGCTTTCAATCGTCTCAAGTTCTGTTCCCTCCTACGAGCGCAATACCCAAAGAATGCCTGCCATAACAATGAGTAATAGCATAATGGTCGTATCACGCCAATCCCATTTCAATTGGCGATAACGTGTGCGTCCTTCTCCTCCACGGTATCCTTTTACTTCCATTGCTACGGCTAAATCCTCCGCACGCTTAAAAGCACTTACAAATAAGGGAATAAGTAACGGCACGACCGCTTTTATCCGTTCCTTGATGGAACCAGAGGTGATATCGGACCCTCTAGCCATTTGTGCCTTCATAATCTTATCTGTCTCATCCATTAATGTTGGAATAAAGCGTAACGAAATTGACATCATTAATGCGAGTTCATGTACCGGCAATTTAAAACGTTTGAACGGATTCAATAGAACTTCCATGCCGTCTGTAATCGAAATGGGTGAAGTAGTTAACGTTAAAATAGATGTCATCAAGACCAATACTAAAAATCGTAATGAAATAAAAATACCTTGTCTCAAACCTTCTTCATACACTTCGATAAATTGCCACTTCCACAACAAATCCCCTTCCTTCGTAAAGAAAATATGCAGAAGAAAGGTAAAAACAAGTAAGAATAAGATCGGTTTTAATCCATTTAATAAAAAATACAAACGTATTTTCGATACGAAAACGGTAAGCAAGGTAAAACCAAGCAACAAACCATAGGTAACGGCATTATTTGCTAGAAACACGATGGCAATAAAAATAAATACAAAGATTAACTTAGAACGTGGATCTAATTTATGAACAAATGAGTCCCCTGGAATATAGCGACCAAAAATCATTTTCTCCATCATAATTGCGCACGCCCCTTCTGACTAGCAAGGGCTATCTCAGTTGCGAGCATTTCTTCAGTTAAACAGACTCTAGACAAAGAATGACCAAGTAACGATTCTATTTTCCTTTGGAATTGAACAGCACGAGGTGCTTCTAAACGATAGCGTGCAAGGCGTTCTTCATTCCCAAAAACGTCTGCTGCTGAAGCGTTTAATACACAAGTTCCTTCATGCATGATTGCTACCTGATCGGAATACCGGGCAGCATCTTCCATCGAGTGCGTTACAAGTATGGTAGTTAAGCCTTTTTCTCTATGTAACTGATGAAACAGTTCCATGATTTCTTGGCGCCCACGAGGGTCTAAACCGGCCGTTGGCTCATCTAATACCAATACGCTAGGTTCCATTGCTAAGACCCCTGCAATGGCCACACGACGCATTTGTCCTCCTGATAAATCAAAGGGTGATTTCTCTAACACATCTGACGGTAGTCTTAACTGTTCGACTAAAACTCTTGCACGTCTTTCAGCCTCTGTAGCAGAAACCCCAAAATTTAACGGACCAAACATAATGTCCTTTAAAACCGTTTCTTCAAAGAGTTGATGTTCAGGGAATTGAAACACAATGCCAATCTTTTGACGAACCGGACGGATATGCTTCACTTTCTTACCTGCTTCAATCGTTAAGTCACCAAGTTTAATTGTACCTTCAGACGGTTTTAGCAATGCGTTTAAGTGTTGCAGCACCGTTGACTTCCCTGATCCTGTATGACCGATGATGGCTTGATAACTTCCAGATTGAATGGTTAAGTCCACATCATAAAGAGCGCGTTTCTCAAATGGTGTCCCTTTCGCGTAGGCATAGCCTACTTGTTGAAGTTCGATGTCCATAAATCATTCACCAACTCTTCTTCTGACATGTGATTCCCTTTTACCTCTACTCCCTGATTTCTCAAAAGTTGACTCATTTTCATCGTAAAAGGCAAATCCAAACCTAATTGAACCAATTCGTCTCCCCGTGCAAATACTTCTATAGGTGTACCTTCTGTGTACTTACGACCTTCATTCATTACCAAGATTCGATCCGCTAGCAAAGCTTCTTCTAAATCATGTGTAATGGATAGAACAGTTAAGTGGGTTTCCTCACGCAGTCTTCTGACGGTTGATAGCACCTCATGACGTCCTTGCGGGTCCAACATGGAAGTTGCCTCATCGAGAATGAGAATTTTTGGTTTTAAGGCAAGTGCACCAGCAATCGCAACACGTTGCTTTTGACCACCCGATAAGTGATGTGGTTCTCGATCTAAAAATTCATCCATTTTCACTTGAGCAAGTGATTCATGAACACGTCTAATCATATCTTTAAACGGAACTCCGTTATTTTCCAAAGCAAATGCGACGTCATCTTGAACAGTGGCTCCAACAAATTGATTATCGGGATTTTGAAACACCATGCCCATTTGAGAACGTATCGCCCAAAGGTTTTCTTCATTCAGCGACTCACCTAAAATACGGACTTCTCCACTCTCTGGAAATATCAATCCGTTCATGAGTTTCGCTAATGTGGATTTCCCTGATCCATTATGTCCAACGATGGCAATCCACTCCCCATCGTTAACGGTAAACGAAATGTTATCAACTGCTTTTCGTTTATCGACTTCTTCTGGTGTATATGTGTAAGAAATATTTTGTAAGGATAGAATCTCGTTCATGTGTATAACCTCCTCTAACTCAACTAAGCTCATCTCTTTGTATTCTCTCATGTTGATGATCAAACAAACAAAACAAAACTCTTGTAAATTGACAGATTCATGAATACCGAATAGTAAATCAATTATATCAGTCAAATAAAAAAGCGCGCACCTCATTCAGAGAAATGCGCTCTTCTATCTTTGTTTCGTATTCGGTTGCTCAGACCGTCTACGTGAATGAGGTGCGTAGAGCTAGACGAGACGCAATCGATAAAATCGATCCGCTCATTGTAACGCTCAGCTTTTCATTATGTCGTATAAATCTTTTTAAAAAGAAGAGGGGGGCTTCTCAGCAATACCCCTCTTCATAATGTGATGAATTAAACTAATTCAATTACTACAACAGGTGCTCCGTCTCCACGACGAGGTCCCATTTTCATGATACGTGTGTAACCGCCTTGACGTTCAGCGTAGCGTGGTGCTACATCATCAAACAATTTTTGCAAAGCATAAACTGTTGATTCATTGCCTTCTGCGTCAGAAGTAGTTGTTAGTTCACGACGGATATATGATGCAGCTTGACGGCGTGCATGCAAATCTCCACGTTTACCTAAAGTAATCATTTTTTCAACAACTGAACGTAATTCTTTAGCACGAGCTTCTGTCGTTTGAATACGCTCATTGATGATTAAGTCAGTTGTTAAGTCACGTAACATCGCTTTACGTTGAGAACTTGTACGACCAAGTTTTCTGTAACCCATAGATGTTTACCTCCTTTGTTGAATATTGGATCTGTCTATATCAAACAAGTCGCTTAGTCTTCTTTGCGTAATCCTAAGCCAAGATCGTCTAACTTCGCTCTAACTTCTTCAAGTGATTTACGTCCAAGGTTACGTACTTTCATCATGTCGTCTTCTGACTTGTTAGCTAACTCAAGTACCGTATTGATACCAGCGCGCTTCAAGCAGTTGTAAGATCGAACAGAAAGATCAAGCTCTTCGATAGTCATCTCTAAGACTTTTTCTTTTTGGTCTTCTTCTTTTTCGACCATGATTTCAGCAGTTTGGGCCTCGTTCGTCATCCCTACAAAGATATTTAAATGCTCTGTTAAAATTTTCGCCCCTAGCGAAATCGCCTCTTTCGGACCGATGCTGCCATCTGTCCACACATCAAGAGAAAGTTTGTCGTAGTTCGTCATTTGACCAACACGAGTATTTTCTACTTGGAAATTGACGCGTGAAACTGGAGTATAAATAGAGTCGATCGGGATCACGCCGATAGGAAGATCCTCACGTTTGTTTTGATCAGCAGGAGTGTAACCGCGGCCGCGTTGTGCATACATACGCATACGCAAATGACCGTTTTTACCGATTGTTGCAATATAGAGATCAGGATTTAATATTTCTACATCACTGTCATGTGTAATGTCAGCTGCTGTAATCTGTCCATCACCTTTAACATCAATCTCTATGACTTTTTCTTCATCAGAGTAGATTTTAAGAGCAAGTTTTTTCACATTCATTATAACTGTAGCAACATCTTCAACTACGCCCTCAATAGTAGAGAACTCGTGAAGCACGCCATCAATTTGAATAGAAGTTACTGCAGCTCCTGGTAAAGACGACAACAAAATACGACGTAGTGAATTACCTAATGTGTTTCCATATCCACGCTCAAGCGGTTCTACAACAAACTTGCCAAATTTGGCTTCTTCGCTGATCTCAACCGTTTCAATCTTTGGTTTTTCAATTTCGATCATTCATTTACCCTCCTTCAAAACATCGAATGTATAGGTTCGTTCCATCATGAAATCGATAGTACTAGACTTATCGGTGATTGCACAACTCAGTTTGTACAAGAAATGATGTTCTCAATCAATTAAATTGAGACGCACCTATTACACGCGACGACGTTTTGGCGGACGGCAACCATTATGTGGTACAGGTGTAACATCTTTGATTGCTGTAACGTCAAGTCCAGCAGCTTGAAGTGCACGAATTGCAGCTTCACGACCAGCACCAGGACCTTTTACCGTTACTTCTAACGTCTTCAAACCGTGCTCCACAGATGCTTTCGCAGCTGCTTCAGCAGCCATTTGCGCTGCAAATGGAGTTGATTTACGTGAACCTCTGAAACCAAGTGAACCAGCACTTGACCAAGATACCGCATTTCCTTGCATGTCTGTAATCGTTACAATTGTATTATTAAATGTAGAGCGGATGTGAGCAATACCGGATTCGATATTCTTTTTCACACGACGCTTACGTGTTTGTTGTTTACGTGCCATGTTAAGAAGAAACCTCCTTTACCGATTATTTTTTCTTGTTAGCAACAGTTTTACGAGGACCTTTACGCGTACGCGCATTGTTCTTCGTATTTTGACCGCGCACAGGTAAACCGCGACGGTGACGGATACCACGGAATGAACCGATTTCCATCAGACGCTTAATGTTTAATGATACTTCACGGCGAAGGTCACCTTCTACCTTGTAAGCACCGATTGATTCACGGATTTTATTCAACTCGTCTTCTGTAAGATCACGAACGCGTGCATCTTCAGAAACGCCAGCATTAGCTAGTACCTTTTGAGCAGTTGTTTTACCGATTCCAAAAATATATGTTAATGAAATTATAACGCGTTTATCGCGCGGAATGTCAACACCAGCAATACGTGCCATGTGTGTCGTGCACCTCCTTCAAATTAGCCTTGTTTTTGTTTATGTTTCGGATTTTCACAGATTACCATTACTTTACCGCGTCGGCGAATTACTTTACATTTTTCGCAGATCGGTTTCACAGATGGTCTCACTTTCATCTAACCCAACCTCCTTGTTAGTCCGGAGTGCAAAAGATTATTTAAAACGGTATGTGATACGACCGCGAGTTAAATCGTAAGGAGAAAGTTCAATTGTGACTTTATCTCCAGGTAGGATGCGGATAAAATGCATACGAATTTTACCAGATACATGCGCAAGAATCGTGTGACCATTTTCCAATTCTACCTTAAACATCGCGTTAGGCAAAGTCTCAACAACTGTTCCTTCGACTTCAATTACATCGTCTTTCGCCATCAACCCTGTCTCCCTTCTGTATAAAAAATCAGGTTCTCATCATCAAATCAAACGGAATGAGGTACCAATTAGAGTTCTAAAGAGCTCTATTCGTTTCAACATATGTTTGTTTTGCATGAGAAATGTTCGAAAGACACTCGTCAGGCTTCGCTTCTGGCAACCTACGGAGTAGACTGACCCGGGTGAACCTGTCTCCCTCATGTAAACACGACCGCTCGGAATGCCTTGGATGAGTTCCACCATATCCGTTACACAGATGCTTCCACGAAACCCATTATACCTTGCCAGAACTAGAAATGCACGAAAGGACAAAGGGATCCTTTTAACCATAACAGATCTTATCCTGCCAACCGTATAGCGGGCACAATAGCTTTTGCAGCTCTCGAAATAAATTTCGTTCACAAGCGTGCCGCTAGGTTCAGCTGCGGTTGCCCTCTAAAAGAGCGTTCAAATCAGCAAATACCTTATGAATGTCTTGCTGACCGTTTATATTTGTTAGTACACCTTTGTTGCCATAATAGTCAAGCAAAGGTTGCGTTTGCTTCATATTTACTTCCAGACGGTTTGTGACCGTTTCCGGATTGTCATCCGCGCGCTGGTAAAGCTCGCCTCCATCTTTGTCACATTCCCCATCTTTTTGAGGTGGGTTAAAGACTAAATGGTACGCAGTGCCACATACTTTACAGATGCGACGCCCCGTTAGACGCTTAATCAACTCTTCTTGCTCTACTTGAATATTCAATACGTGTTCTACGTCTTTGTTCAAATCAGACAAAAGCGCATCAAGTGCTTCTGCTTGAGGAACAGTTCGTGGGAACCCGTCCAATAAAAATCCATTTTCACAATCAGGTTTGCTTAATCTTTCACGGACAATACCGATCGTTACTTCATCAGGTACTAATGCACCTTCATCCATAAACGCTTTGGCTTTAAGGCCTAGTTCCGTACCACCTTTTATAGCTGCGCGGAACATATCGCCTGTAGAAATATGAGGGATTGCGTACTTCTCAACAATTTTATCTGCTTGAGTGCCTTTACCTGCACCCGGCAGACCCATTAAAACGATATTCATACGTTTTGCCCCCTGCTACAATTTGCAGGTTGAAGGAACGAAAACGTTCCTAAAACCAACTTTTATTTCATAAAACCTTTGTAGTGACGTTTTACAAGCTGAGCTTCAAGTTGTTTCATTGTTTCCAGTGCAACACCGACAACAATTAGTAAACTTGTTCCACCGATTTGTGCAGATGCTGGAAGACCAGCAAAGTTAATGAACAAGATCGGCATAATGGATACTACAGCTAAGAAAATCGCACCTACGAAAGTTAAACGATACAAAACACTCGTTAGATAGTCTTGTGTGTTCTTCCCTGGACGAATCCCTGGAATATAAGCACCTTGCTTCTTCAAGTTATCTGCAACGTTTTCAGGATTCACTTGTATAAACGCATAGAAATACGTAAATGCAACGATTAAAGCAACATAGATGAGCATGCCCACCGGTTGAGAGTAATCAAAAGTGTTCTGAATGAAATCCGTTACACTATTCTGTCCAAAGAAGGTAGAAAGCGTTTGTGGTGTAATGATAAATGCAACCGCAAAGATCACCGGAATAACCCCAGCAGCATTCACTTTTAACGGTAAGTGTGTTTGTTGACCACCAGTTTGACTGCGGCCCGCAACACGTTTTGCATATTGGATAGGAATTTTACGCAACGCTTGTTGAACATAAATTACTCCTACAGTAACAGCAATAATCGCTAAAACTAAAAGTGCCATGATCGCAATACGGATGAATAAATCATCACCAGCGCCATCAATTTGTTGTGCATAGATTTGGTTAGCAGCTCCAGGAATCGCAGCAACGATACCAGCAAAGATAATAATGGAAATACCATTACCAACACCTTTAGCGGTAATTTGCTCAGATAACCAAAGTAGGAACGCTGTTCCTCCTGTTAACACAATCGCAATCACAATATACGTTTGTATGCCATCGTCTTTAATTAAAGATCCGCCATACATGCGGTTAAATCCGTATGACATAGCAATCGCTTGAATGAACGCTAACACGATTGTAAAGTAACGTGTGAACTGAGCAAGTTTACGTCTTCCGACTTCACCTTGTTTCGCCCACTCCGTGAACTTCGGTACAACATCCATTTGTAACAACTGTACAATAATCGATGCTGTAATGTATGGCATAATCCCCATTGCTAAAATCGAGAAGTTAGCAAGGGCACCGCCACCAAATGTATTCAAGAAACCAATTAAACTAAATTGGTCTGTCGCTTGCAGAACTGCAGCGTCGACGTTTGGTACTGGAATGAAAGTTCCAATACGGAAAACGATTAACATTAGAAGTGTAAAAATGATTTTATTTCGTATATCTCTCACGCGCATAAAGTTGGAGATCGTTTGAAACATTATACCACCTCAGTTTGTCCGCCCGCTGTCTCGATTGCTTCTTTTGCTGAAGCAGAGAACTTGTGAGCTTTAACAGTAAGCTTTCTGTCAAGAGATCCGTTACCGAGAATCTTGATTCCAGCTTTTTCGCTGCTCACATAACCAGTTTCAAGAAGCAATGCAGGTGTTACCTCTGTACCTTCATCGAAACGGTTTAATGTATCAAGGTTCACAATAGCGTACTCTTTACGATTAATGTTCGTAAATCCACGTTTTGGTAAGCGACGGAACAATGGGTTTTGACCGCCTTCAAATCCTGGACGAACACCTCCGCCAGAACGAGCGTTTTGACCTTTATGACCTTTACCTGCAGTTTTACCATTACCAGAACCAATCCCGCGACCTTTACGTTTACGTACTCCACGTGATCCTTCTGCTGGTTTTAACTCATGCAATTTCATAGGGTGACACCTCCTTATTCTTAAACTTCTTATAGTTCCTTAACAGAAACTAAATGAGCGACTTTTTTAACCATCCCACGGATAGCTGCATTGTCAGCGTGCTCAACTGTTTGATGCATTTTACGTAATCCAAGAGCTTCTACTGTTTTGCGTTGATCTGGTTTTGTACCGATAACGCTACGAGTGAGGGTAACTTCTAGTTTGTTTGACATGTCATTTCCCCCCTTAACCTAACAGTTCTTCTACTGTTTTACCGCGTAATTTAGCAACATCTTCTACACGTTTTAATTCTGTTAATCCTTGGATAGTTGCACGGACCATGTTAATTGGTGTGTTTGAACCAAGTGATTTAGAAAGAATATCTGTAATACCAGCAAGTTCTAATACCGCACGAACCGGGCCACCAGCAATTACACCAGTACCTGGAGCAGCAGGTTTAATTAGAATTTCACCAGCGCCAAAGTTACCGATGATTAAGTGTGGAGTAGTACCACGAACCATTGGCACTTCGATCAGGTTTTTCTTCGCATCTTCAACTGCTTTACGGATAGCATCTGGAACTTCTTGTGCTTTACCAGTACCAAATCCTACGTGGCCGTTTTTGTCACCAACAACAACCAATGCAGAGAAGCGGAAACGACGTCCACCTTTTACAACTTTAGCTACGCGGTTAATAGTAACAACGCGTTCTTCAAGTTCAAGTTTGTTTGGATCAATGTGACGCATGAAATGTGTCCCTCCTTCTTCTTAAAATTCTAAGCCATTTTCGCGAGCAGCTTCAGCTAAAGCTTTAACGCGTCCATGATATAAGTAACCGCCACGGTCGAATACAACAGATTTGATGTTTTTTTCCGTAGCACGTTTAGCGATTGATTCACCGATAGCTTTTGCAGACTCTACATTACCTTTACCATCGAAATCTTTTTCCATAGTAGAAGCACTTACAAGTGTTACACCAGCCACGTCATCGATTAATTGCGCATACAAGTGTTTGTTTGAACGGAATACGTTTAAACGTGGACGTTCAGCAGTACCCGTAATTTTAGAGCGTACACGAGCATGACGTTTTTTACGAACTTGATTTTTATCTTGTTTCGTAATCACAGAGGTCACTCCTTTCTAATGCTTAAGCAGCATTATTTACCTGTTTTACCTTCTTTACGACGAACAACTTCGCCTTCATAACGAATCCCTTTACCTTTATAAGGCTCTGGTGGACGTACTTGACGGATGTTTGATGCTAAAGCACCAACGCGTTCTTTGTTAATTCCTTTGATGCTGATCTTAGTGTTTGTAGGAACTTCTACAACTAAGCCATCTTCAGGAGTGAATTCAACTGGATGAGAGTAACCAACATTCAATACAAGTTTTTCTCCTTGTAGAGAAGCACGATAACCTACACCAACTAATTCAAGATTACGTTCGAATCCTTTAGATACACCCTCAACCATGTTTGCAAGCAAAGCACGAGTTGTACCATGAATAGTACGGTGTTCTTTTGATTCAGAAGGACGTGTTAATGTAACAACGTTCCCTTCAAGCTCTATTTTAATATCTGCATTAAAAGTACGAGTAAGCTCGCCTTTTGGACCTTTTACAGTTACTTCGTTGTTTTTACCGATAGTAACAGTAACGTCTGCAGGAACCTCAATTGGTTTTTTACCTACACGAGACATTCTTTTGCACCTCCATTCGTTTGTTGCTTATTACCAAACGTAAGCTACGATTTCGCCGCCAACTTGTTTAGCGCGAGCTTCTTTGTCAGTCAATAGACCATGAGAAGTTGAAACCAAAGCAATACCAAGACCATTTAATACTCTAGGCACCTCATCAGTTTTCGCATAAACGCGAAGACCTGGTTTTGAAATACGTTTAAGACCAGTAATAACGCGTTCGTTGTTTTGACCGTATTTTAAGAAAATGCGAATGATACCTTGTTTGCTATCTTCAACGTATTCTACGTCACGAACAAAACCTTCACGTTTAAGGATCTCAGCGATCTCTTTTTTCATGTTTGAAGCAGGTACTTCCAGTTTCTCGTGGCGAACCATGTTCGCGTTACGAATACGTGTAAGCATATCTGCAATCGGATCTGTCATTGTCATTACATTTACCTCCTTCCCAATTTAGGGGATTACCAGCTGGCTTTTTTAACGCCAGGAATTTGTCCCTTGTAAGCAAGTTCACGGAAACAAATACGGCAAAGTTTAAATTTACGTAAGACCGAATGCGGACGACCGCAACGTTCACAACGTGTGTAAGCTTGTACATTATGCTTTGGCGTGCGCTTTTGTTTAGCGATCATTGATTTTTTAGCCACGTTT
>NZ_JBYNRN010000008.1:0-56945 GCF_057785155.1 Paenisporosarcina sp. | reverse complement strand
TGGTAGTTGGGGGTTTCCCCCTGTGAGAGTAGGACGTCGCTAGGCACTAAGAAATCAGTACCGAGAGGTACTGGTTTTTTTGTGTTCTTTTTTAGGTTGAGTGTGGTAGGGGGATATCGTGTCATTCTCCATTTCGCGGGTCGTATTCAAGGATTGGCTGATGGTATTCTCCATTTGGACGGTGCTATTCTAGAATTGGCATGGCCTATTCAAGGATTCGAGCATCCCATTCTAAAATTCACGAATTCCAAACAATTCAACGCGCAAGAATGGTGTCAGTTGGCTCACCAACTGACACGTTTTCTGTTTGTGCGGTCTGTTCTACTGGATCAATGGCGTTAATGATTGTAGTTTTTTATGTGTAGAGTGGCCAAAAAAAGACATTCTCCATTTCGCGAGTCGTATTCAAGGATTGGCCGATGCTGTTCTCCATTTGGCTGGTGCTATTCTAGAATTGGCCAGGCCTATTCAAGGATTCGGGCATCCCATTCCAAAATTCATGACTATCAAACAATTTAACGCACTTAAAATGTTGTAAGTAGCACAATTTTTGGCGCGTTTTATTTTCTAATGCGTTGTGCTGATGAAATGAAGGCGGCCACTCCGAGGGGAAACAGCACGAGCTGAAGACCCTGGACTGAGCGCAGCGAAGGAAGCGGCTAAAGCCGTGCCCCCCGGAAAGCGTCCCCCGCAATGAACATCAGCCACATTGTTCATTAGCTCAAGATATAGTTATCAGCCTAACTGATCAATACTGTATAATTGTAACCATATGGGAAGAACGGAGACTTTAATTATGGGGAAACGACCAATAGTGGAACGGATGGTTCAATTTTATGAGAAGAAACCGGTCTCTTTTCATGTTCCTGGACATAAGCATGGATTATTAACCGAATTACCACGTGCATTTCGTGATGTCATGAGGTTTGATTATACGGAGTTAAGTGGACTGGATGATTATCATCATCCGGAAGAGGTGATTGAGGAAGCTCAAGTTATGCTGGCAAATGCGTATGGTGCGGATCAAAGCTTCTTTTTGGTGAATGGATCTACTGTTGGGAATTTGGCCATGGTTTATGCAACCTGCACAGAAGGCGATTTGGTATTGGTTCAGCGAAATGCCCATAAGTCGATATTTCATGCACTGCAATTAGTTGGTGCAAATCCGGTATTTTTGACACCTGAGTGGGATGGAAAGACCGAAACAGCGACTCATATTAGTGAGGACACGTTAAAAAATGCACTGGACATGTATCCTGGCGCAAAAGCATTGATTTTAACGCATCCGACTTATTATGGCGTTATTAATCCATTTATGAAGGAAATCATTGAACTTGCTCACGCATCGAATATGCCAGTGCTTGTCGATGAAGCACATGGGGCTCATTTTAGTGCCAATGAAACATTCCCCGCCTCTTCGCTTGATATAGGGGCTGATGCGGTCGTTCAGTCGGCTCATAAAACGTTACCAGCTATGACGATGGGGTCCTATTTACATATTCAATCAAAGCGCGTGTCATCCAAAAAAGTAAATACATATTTGAGAATGCTCCAAACGAGCAGTCCTTCTTATTTATTATTAGCTTCACTAGATGATGCTAGAGATTATATAGAAACATTCTCGCAAGAAGATGCCAATTCTTTTATTCGTACGAGAGAGCAATTTGTATGTGGATTAAACTTAATTAAGAATTTGAGCCTCGTTGAGGTTGAGGATCCACTGAAGTTGCTACTGAGAGTGAATGGGTATTCGGGATTTGAGTTTCAAAAGAAGTTAGAAGAACAGGGAGTCTATGGTGAATTAGCTGATATGACACAAGTGCTTTTCATCTTACCTCTAGTAAAAAGAAAACATACATTTCCGTTTGCCGATATCCGGGTGCGCATTAAGTTAGCCGTTGAACAGTTGATGAAGCAACCGAAAAGCAAAGTTCAAATTGATTATACACATGATTTAGAAGCTATTTCTCGACTTGCAACGTCATACAAAGAGATGGACGAGCATGATTCTGAATGGATTCTTTATTCAAAAGCGGTGGGTAGGATTTCTGCTGGTATGGTGATACCTTATCCACCAGGGATCCCGCTTTTCATTCGCGGTGAAAAAATTACGACGAATAAATTAGAAATGCTTGCTGATTATTTAGCAAGTGGGGCAATGATACAAGGAGAGCATGATTTAAGCCGGAAACAGTTGCTTGTTTTGAAGGAGGAAATTAAATGAATACAACTGGATTTTTTATTACCATTGAAGGACCTGAAGGGGCTGGCAAAACAACGGTTATGCAAGATGTGTTTAAGCAGCTTCAATCTGATGGATATGACCTTATTTCAACGAGGGAACCTGGCGGCATTCGAATTTCAGAAAGAATTCGTGAAATCATTTTAGATAATGAGTTTACGGAAATGGATGGTCGAACGGAAGCCTTGCTATATGCAGCTGCTAGAAGACAGCATTTAGTAGAAAAAATTGAGCCAGCTTTGGCACAAGGAAAAATTGTCTTATGTGATCGTTTTGTCGATGCGTCTCTTGCTTATCAAGGATATGCACGTGGACTTGGAATAGATGAAGTGTTATCGATTAATGAATTTGCTATCGGTAAACTAATGCCAGACCTCACGTTATATTTTGACGTAGACCCAGAAATTGGTCTTAATAGGATTGCGAAGAACGATAATAGGGAATTAAATCGGTTAGATGTCGAGAGTTTAGCGTTTCATCAGGCAGTTCGCACGGGGTATCAAGAAGTCGTGAAAAGGTATCCGAATCGTATACAAGTGATCGATGCATCACAGTCACAAGAAGAGGTAACAAATTATGTGCTGAATGTTCTGAAAAAAACTCTTGAGTCACGCATGAATTGATGCTTCCATTCATGTTATAATAGTAGGAAGTATTTCCGAAAAAAGGGGATGAGCTTATGAAGTTAATAGTAGCGGTTGTTCAAGATCAAGATAGTAATCGATTATCAAGTGCTTTAACAAAAGGTGATTTTCGTGCAACAAAATTAGCAAGTACAGGTGGTTTTTTACGATCTGGAAACACGACATTCTTAATCGGTACAGATGATGAACTAGTTGGAAAAGCACTCGACTTGATTCGTGATAATTGTCGATCTCGAGAACAGATGGTTGCTCCAGTTTCTCCAATGGGAGGAAATGCTGATTCGTATATCCCTTACCCAGTTGAAGTTGAAGTAGGCGGAGCTACAGTGTTTGTACTTCCGATTGAGCAATTCCATCATTTTTAAGACACGGAGGTTGATTTCACATGAAAATTAACCAAGACGTTCGTGTAGGTGTAGATAAGCTTCGCAAAGATTCATCACAACCATTGCAACCTGCGAATCGGTTTGGACAATTAGTAGCAAAACAAGAAAATAGAATGCAGACCGAACAGTTAACTAGATTATTAGGTGATATTTCGACTGCAGGTGACCGTTTAGCGAGATCACGAAATCTGCGTGAAATGGCCAAATTTAAAATGTTGGTTAAACGTTTTTTATCGGAAGCGGTAGATTACGGGATGGGTTTGAAACAATCACATACTTGGAACCGCTTTGGTGAAGGTAGAAGATTGAAAATCATAGAAACCATTGATGAAAAGTTGGTTGAGCTTGCGCAAGAAATTTTAGTGCAAGAAAAAGAATCAATTGATTTATTAGACAAAATAGGTGAAATTAAAGGATTGTTAATCAATCTTTACACGTAAAATCCCGTGTCTTCCGGATGTCCGGGACACGGGTTTTTTAAAAAAATTTAGCGTTAAAGGTGTGAGCAAAACGTGACACAGTCTATTTTAGAAGTTTTAAAGCTTCAACCGGTTGTGATGAAACAACTTCAAATGATTTACCAAAAACAACGGATTGCTCATGCCTATCTTTTTGAAGGTGGTAAAGGCACCGGGAAGCAAGCAGTAATGCGGGCTTTTGTAAAATTATTATTATGTGAAAATCCTCTTCAAAATGTTCCATGTGAAACGTGCCGAGGATGTAGAAGGTTCGAATCAGGAAATCATCCGAACTTTATGGTTGTTGAGCCTGATGGCCAAGATATTAAAAAAGATCAAATTTTACAAGTTATTATGGAAATGAATAAAACGAGTCTCGAGGCAGGCCGTAAAATATATGTGATACAAAGAGCGGATCGCTTAAATCCTTCTTCTGCGAATACGTTATTAAAATTTCTAGAAGAACCAGAAGGACAAGTTCATGCCATCTTACTTACGGAAAAACCATATGCAATCTTACCAACCATTCGATCTCGGGTTCAGCAAATTTCGTTTCCTTCAATCCCTAGAGATGAACGAGTGAAATCGTTGATTCAGCAAGGCTTAACTGCCTCGATGGCTGCAACCGTTTCAATGGTTACCAATGATATTGAAGAAGCTTTGGTGTTAGCAAAAGATGAGCAGTTTGCACAGGCTCGAAAAACAGTGTTAAAATTAGTAGAAGTTGCTGAAACTAATGTTCATGAAGCGATGCTTTGTGTCCAAGAAGATTGGCTTCCAACGTTTAAAGAAAAAGAGGAAACAGAGCTGGGGCTAGACTTGTTACTATTCGCATATCGCGATTTAGTGGCCGTCAAAGCAAATCCTGACACAGTGTGTACTTATCCGGATATCATGCATTTCTATCAACAACGAGTTCTTCATGTTACATATGAGCAGTTGTCCGATAAAATACAAGCGATTTTAAAAGCGAAGCAACAATTGCATCGCAATATGAACCGGACGTTGTTAATGGAACAGCTAATGCTGAATCTGCAGGAGGGGTTTTCTTTTGTATAATGTGGTAGGTGTCCGCTTTAAGAAAGCGGGTAAAATATATTATTTCGATCCAATTGATTTTGCTTTAGAAAAAGATCAATATGTCATAGTAGAAACTGCAAGAGGTGTGGAGTATGGTAAGGTCGTTGTTGCTATTAAACAAGTAGATGAACACGATGTTGTATTGCCACTTAAGCAAGTTGTACGTCCCGCTGATGAGCGTGATCGTATTCAAGTTGAAGAAAATCAATCTGAATCTCAACGTGCATTTGATTTAGGGACAGAGAAAATTGTTGAGCATTCACTTGAAATGAAGTTAGTGGATGTTGAATATACATTTGACCGTAATAAAATCATCTTTTATTTCACAGCAGAAGGTCGAGTTGACTTCCGTGATTTAGTGAAAGATTTGGCTTCTGTATTTAGAACGCGAATTGAACTTCGTCAAATTGGTGTGCGGGATGAAGCTAAAATGTTGGGTGGTATTGGTCCTTGTGGCCGAATGCTTTGTTGTTCCACATTTTTAGGTGATTTTGAGCCTGTATCCATTAAAATGGCGAAAGATCAGAACTTGTCACTTAATCCTTCAAAAATTTCAGGGTTATGTGGTCGTTTGATGTGCTGTTTAAAATATGAAAACGACGATTACGAACAGGCGAAAGAACTGATGCCTGATATGGGTACTCGGATTTCTACTCCAGATGGAGCGGGTAAAGTCGTTGGCTTAAACTTGCTTGAAAGAATTTTGAAGGTAGAATTGTTCGATGAACAAAGAATCCTTGAGTATTCGATTGAAGAAATTATGCAACATGCTGAAAAACCAGTTCAACTGACCGAATAATGAGGTGATTTCTTGAAAGAACGTAATTTCTTAGATACGGTCATGGAATTTGAGAAGCAACTTGAATCATTGCAAAGTCAATTTCATGCCTTAAAAGAATTTGTTGCTTTAATGATGGAAGAACACCAGTCATTAGAACAAGAAAACCACAATCTTCGTACACATCTTGATGCCATCCATTTAGCAGAAGAGGAATTGCGTAAGCAATCTGAAGAAGAAGTTAAACGGGTGAGTCCTATGGATATTGGCGAAGGGTATGATAACTTGGCACGATTATATCAGGAAGGTTTTCATGTGTGCCATGTACACTTTGGAAGTTCGAGAAAAGGCGAAGACTGTTTGTTTTGCCTATCTTTTTTAAATAAACAAAACGGGTAATGAAAGGCTGATTCCACTAATTTTGTGGATGTCGGTCTTTTGTTTTGTTGGAGGGTTAAGAGTATGGATATACAATTAAGAGATGATGAACGAATGGATTACTTACTGGCTGAAAAATTAAGAATTATACAAAGCCCCTCCGTGTTTTCGTTTTCTTTAGATGCGGTTTTATTAGCCAAGTTTACATATGTGCCAAGTAAAAAAGGGAAGATTGTGGACTTATGTACGGGAAACGGTGCCATTCCTCTTTTCTTAAGTGCACGAACAAAAGCACCAATCATTGGGGTTGAACTTCAAGAACGGTTAGCTGACATGGCTAAACGAAGTGTTGCTTATAATGAGTTGCAAGAGCAGATTCACATTTTAGAAGGGGACGTAAAAACCATTCCTGAACAATTAGGCATTGAAAAATATGATGTCGTCACCTGTAATCCTCCCTACTTTCCCGCAAATGAAGCAAGCGATCAAAATATAAAAGAGCATCACGCTATTGCTCGTCACGAAATTCATTTATCATTAGATGAAGCGGTTCACTCTGCAAGTCGTTTATTGAAACAAGGTGGCAAAGCGGCGTTCGTTCATCGACCTGGTAGATTGCTCGACATTGTTACTTCTATGAGAGCACACCGATTAGAACCTAAAAGGATTCGATTTGTTTATCCGAAAGTAGGGAAGGAAGCCAATACCCTATTAATAGAAGGAATAAAAGATGGCAAGCCTGATTTAAAAATTCTTCCTCCTTTGTACGTTTACGGTGAAGCGGGAGAGTACACAGAAGAAGTTCGGATGATGTTATATGGAAAAGAATAATCAACATACATTCTATGTGTTGGAGTGTGGAGATGGTAGTTACTATGCGGGGTATACAAACGATTTAGCTCGCCGTGTAGACGTCCACAATAAGGGGAAGGGTGCAAAGTATACGAGAGCACACTTACCCGTTACATGTATTTTTCAAGAGAATTTTGAAACGAAACAACAAGCTTTAAAAGCAGAGTATGCTTTTAAACAATTAAAGAAAATAGATAAGATCAAGTATATGGAGAGTAAAACGAAAGGTGAGGACCAATGAAATCACAAAAAAGTTTTTCTCAACCTCAAACTTCAGGCACGTTGTATTTAGTTGCAACCCCTATTGGAAACTTAGAGGATATGACTGTAAGAGCTATACGTATGATGAAAGAAGCAGATATCATTGCAGCAGAAGACACCCGAAACACAAAAAGATTATGTAACTATTTTGAAATAGACACGCCATTAATGAGTTATCATGAGCACAATCTAGAATATGGTGGAGATAAGTTATTGGATTTATTAAGATATGGAAAATCGGTTGCTTTAGTCAGTGATGCAGGATTGCCATGTATTTCTGATCCAGGAGCAGACATTGTAGCAAAAGCATTAGAGGAAGAGATCACTGTCGTACCGGTTCCAGGAGCAAATGCTGCTCTGAGTGCTTTAATTTCCTCTGGTTTGTCTACGCTGTCTTTTTCTTTCTTAGGTTTTTTACCAAGACAAAAAAAAGATAGAAAAGCAGCATTAGAGAACATAAAATTTAAACAAGAGACGATGTTGTTTTATGAGGCACCTCACCGACTAAAAGAAACACTACGAGATGCAGAAAGTATCCTTGGATCATCGCGTAAAGTAGTGTTAGCTCGTGAAATTACGAAGAAATTCGAAGAATTTTTAAGAGGCACTTTAGAAGAAGCAGTGCAGTGGGCGGAGAATGAAGAAATTAGGGGCGAGTTCGTCCTAGTACTTGATGGAGCTTCTGATGAAGATCAAGAAGTCGTAGAGAATTGGTGGTCTTCATTGACGATTGCAGAACATGTGGAGCACTTAATCCATACAAAACAACTATCTTCAAAAGAAGCCATTAAAGCTGTATCGATTGAGCGCCAATTATCAAAACGAGATGTTTACCAGGAATATCATATACAAGATGAAAAAAATCCGGAATGACAAAGTCATCCCGGATTTAATATTGTTATTTCGTAATATTAGATTGAATTTCTTTAACTAACATTTCTGCGCCTTCTTGGCTTAAAATTAATTTACCGCCTACTAATTTTAAGTTGTCATCTGATACTTCACCAGTAACAACACAAGTCATGTTAGGTAGGTATTTTTTCAAGATGATTTTGTCGTCATCTACGTAAATTTCTAATGCATCTTTTTCTGCGATTCCTAGTGTACGGCGAAGTTCTATTGGAATAACTACGCGTCCTAGTTCATCAACTTTACGAACGATTCCTGTTGATTTCATACAAGCACTCCCTTTTCCTATAAATGTGATTCGTCAAATTTCGACATTTCTCTCTTGTCTGTTACTTATCATACCAACAACTACCATATACGTCAATAATTAATGTTTTGACTTCAAACTACCTTTTAGTATATTTGTGATAAAAAGTAAAAATAATAGTACATATATGATAGGATATTTATTTTGACACAAAAAGTTTACAAAAATTGATAGGAAATGGGCCTAATTTTACGATGATTATTTTTCGACAAATTTCGCGAAACTTCTAATATTGAAACCCAACCAGCACTCCTATAGAATAGAGATACTATATTTTAAAGCCTGAAGGGACGAACAACCGTGAGCAATGAAAATAACAAATCTTTTTATATAACTACCCCTATTTATTATCCAAGTGGAAAATTTCATATCGGCACAGCGTATACAACCGTTGCCTCTGATGCAATGGCTCGTTATAAACGCCTAAGAGGATATGATGTTCGATTCTTAACAGGAATGGATGAGCACGGCCAAAAAATTCAAGAAAAAGCGCAAGAAGCGGGCTTAGCCCCACAAGAGTATGTGGATGGAATTGCGGAAGCTGCGAAAAAAGTGTGGGACTTGATGGATATTTCTCATGATGACTTTATCCGTACAACGGAAACGCGCCATAAAGAAGGCGTTGAAAAAATTTTCCAAACATTTTTAGATAACGGAGATATTTACAAGGGCGAGTATGAAGGTTGGTATTGTACCCCTGATGAAACCTTCTTTACAGAAAGCCAATTGGAAAATGGGAATTGTCCGGATTGTGGGCGTGCTGTGCACAAAGTTAAAGAAGAGTCTTACTTCTTTAATATGAAAAAATACGCAGATCGTTTGATTCAATATTATGAAGATAATCTAGAATTCATCGAACCTGAGTCTAGAAAGAATGAAATGATTAATAACTTCTTAAAACCGGGATTAGAGGATTTATCGGTTTCACGTACTTCATTCGATTGGGGAGTAAAAGTTCCAGGCGATGACAAACATGTCATTTATGTATGGGTTGACGCACTGTCAAATTATATAACTTCATTAGGATACCGATCAGATGACGATTCTTTATTCAATAAATTCTGGCCTGCAGATGTTCATGTTGTAGGGAAAGATATTGTTCGATTCCACACGATTTATTGGCCTATTTTCTTAATGGCTTTAAATTTACCATTACCTAAAAAAATATTCGCTCACGGATTCATTATGATGAAAGACGGTAAAATGTCTAAGTCAAAAGGGAATGTTGTTCAACCTGAAATGTTAGTAGAACGTTACGGATTAGATGCGACTCGCTATTTCTTGCTGCGTGAATTACCTTTTGGGGCAGATGGCGTATTCTCACCTGAAGCTTTTGTGGAGCGTACGAATTTTGATTTAGCAAATGATTTGGGAAATCTGTTAAATCGGACCGTTTCCATGATGAATAAATACTTTGATGGTGTCATTCCGGTTGAAGGGAATGAACCAACAGAATTTGACGCTGCATTACAACAACAAGCAAAAGATGTTATCGAAAAATACGAAGTTAATATGGATAGAATGCAATTTAGTATGGTACTAAGTGACGTGTGGTCGCTTATTTCTCGATCAAATAAATACATTGACGAGACTCAGCCATGGGTTCTTGCGAAGTCAGAAGATGACAAAGCAAAACTTGGTTCAGTTATGTGGCATCTAGCGGAGAGCCTTCGTCAAACAGCTGTTTTGCTTCAGCCATTTTTGACAAATGCACCTAAACAAATCGCAGAACAACTTGGTTTATCTGCCGATTCATTATCATGGGACTCTCTTTTGGATTCATCGACTATTGCAGTTGGAACAAAAGTTGTTGAAAAAGGTGTGCCAATCTTCCCTCGTTTAGAAGTAGAGCCGGAAGTTGCCTATATTCAAGAACAAATGAGAGGTCCTGTTTCTGCAGAAACCGAGATTCCAGAAGTTGAAGAAATGCCGGATGTTCCTGAAATTACAATTGATGATTTCTTAAAAGTGGATTTGAGAGTGGCGACGGTTTTAGCGTGTGAAGCCATTCCAAAAGCGGATAAATTATTAAAGCTACAAGTAGATTTAGGGTATGAACAACGTCAAGTCGTATCAGGAATTGCCAAACATTACTCACCGGAAGAATTAGTAGGTCAAAAAGTAATCGTTGTCGCTAATTTAAAACCCGTTAAACTTCGTGGGGAAATGTCTCAAGGTATGATTTTAGCAGGAGAAAAGGACGGCTTCTTAACTTTAGCTACAGTTGATCCAACCTTAGAAAACGGTACAAAAGTAAAATAAATAAAGTGTTTTTCAGCCCCTCTTGGAATTCCTCGAGGGGCTTTTATTTGTGTTTCAAAACACAAACGTGCTATCTTAAAAGAACGTTTTGGGTATTAATAGGTTATTTTTACTGGAAATAAATATTTCAATACCCATAAAAAGGGTCGAAAGTCTTTGGTGTCATTTAAAAAACATGCCTTTGTCATCATAATGTCATGAATCTGAGATTTCTGAAATCGTGATGAATTTTATAATTGATACCATGTGAAGGAGAGTCTGAAATGTTTATTGATACACATGTTCACTTAAACGCAGAACAATACAATGAAGATTTACAAGATGTTATTGACCGTGCATTAGAAGCTGGTGTCAACCAAATGGTCGTTATTGGATTTGATCAAAAAACGATTAAACGAGCGATTGAACTAGCTGAAGAGCATGACTTTATATATGCAGTCGTGGGCTGGCATCCGGTAGATGCAATTGATTGTACAGATGAAGATTTACAGTGGATTGAAGAACTAGCTTCTCACCCTAAGGTCGTTGCAATAGGTGAAACAGGATTGGATTATCATTGGGACAAGTCTCCTAAAGAAATACAGCAACAGGTTTTTCGTAAACAAATTCAATTGGCACAACGTGTCAATCTACCGCTAGTCATACATAACAGAGATGCAACTGAAGATGTTGTGCGAATCCTGCAAGAAGAACAGGCTGAAAAAACTGGAGGTGTCATGCATTGCTTTGGTGGCAGCGTTGAGACTGCTAAAACATGCATTGACATGAATTTCATGATCTCACTTGGAGGACCTGTTACATTTAAGAATGCAAAAAAACCAAAAGAAGTGGCGACGGAAATTCCATTAGAGTGGTTAATGATTGAAACAGACGCTCCGTATTTAGCACCTCACCCACATCGCGGCAAGCGCAATGAGCCTTCACTAGTGCCACTAGTTGCTGAAGAAATTGCACGATTAAAAGGTGTTTCAATAGAAGAAGTAGCACAAGCAACAACAGAAAATGCAAAACGTTTTTATAAAATACCTGTATAAAATCCGGGAATCTATCCAATACTTGGTATACGGAGGTTTCAATCAACCAGAATAGTTTGACTAATTCCTATTGGTTGACAGTCTATTTTTAAGTCTATATAATCATCCGAGTGATAAGGAGGCGTTTTTCATGACAAATAAATCCATGAGAAACCTGTTCTTTAAAACATTGAGGAATAAACAAACTGGAATTGCAATTGTTGCAGTTCTCATGTTTGTATCTGTATTATCAGCCGTCCTATATGTTGGGACTAAACATACCGTAGCACTTTCTATGAACGGTAAACAACAAGAGATTCAAACTCATGCAGATACAGTTGGAGAGTTATTAGCAGAGCAAAATATACTAATTTCCAACGCTGATTTAGTGTCACCCTCAGTGAACACTTTAATTGAAGATGGTCTTTCAGTTAAGTGGGAGCAGGCAAGTGAAATAACAATTACAGTTGATGGTCAAAAACAAACACACACTACAACTGCTAATCAAGTAAAAGATATTTTAACAGAAGCAGGTATCAAGGTTTCTGAGCACGATAAGTTAACACCTAAGCTAGATGCGAAGGTCGGATCTGATGGAATCATTGCGATCGAGAAAGCGTTTGAAGTAACGTTACAAGATGGAGTCAATGAGAAAAAAGTATGGTCCACTTCGACTACGGTCGCTGACTTTTTAAAACAACAAGAGATTCAGATGAATGAATTCGATCGTGTCGAACAAAGAATGGAAGAACTTGTGATTCCAAACGATGTTATACAAGTTGTTCGCGTAGAAAAGGTCACCGATGTAGTGGAAGAAGCAACGAATTTTGCTGTTGAAACAAGAAAAGATAAAGATTTGCTTAAAGGGAAAGAAAAAGTAGTACAAGAAGGTAAAAAAGGATCAGTTGAACGTACTTTTGAAATTATTAAAGAAAACGGGAAAGTAGTTTCTCGTAATTTGAAAAGTGAAAAAGTAGTTCGTGAACCTTCTAAGAAAGTTGTAGCTGTTGGAACGAAAGTTGTTACAGCGAGTGTTTCACGTGGATCTTCTAGCGCTGCTCCAAGTGGTGGTAAAGAATTTTACGTAACGGCAACTGCCTATACTGCTTATTGTAATGGTTGTTCTGGCATAACTGCGACAGGCATCGATTTACGCTCTAATCCAAGTTTAAAAGTTATCGCAGTTGATCCACGAGTAATTCCTTTAGGCTCTAAAGTTTGGGTTGAAGGATATGGCTATGCAGTTGCAGGTGATACTGGTGGAGCAATAAAAGGCATGAAAATTGACTTATTCGTACCATCTACTGAACAAGCTTTTGGGTTTGGTCGTAAGAAAGTTCGAATTAAAATATTAGATTAAGGTCAGGCTTTCCCTGCGTTTTGGGGAAAGCTTTTTTCGCTTTTATAGTACCATCTCTATACAGGTTCCTATTACCGAAGTAAAATGAGGTATAACGCTGTTCGGAAATGAGGGTTTATCTTGAATATCGAAGAATTCATAGTAGTTGAAGGAAAAGATGATACGACTGCCATTAAACGTGCAGTTCATGCAGATACAATCGAAACGAATGGATCGGCTATTTCTGCAGATACGTTAAAACGTATTAAACTTGCACAAGAAAAAAGAGGCGTAATCGTATTTACCGATCCTGACTATCCAGGTCGTCGAATTCGAGCGATTATTGAAGAACAAGTCCCCGGCGTAAAGCACGCGTTCTTACCGAAAGAAAAAGCAATTGCTAAAAATGGTAAAAGTTTAGGAATTGAGCATGCTACAAATGAAGATATTCGTGCATCCCTACAAAATGTATATACCCCAAAAAGAGAAGATGTAAAATGGGACGATATTCCTTTATCTGAATTAATGAGAGCGCGTCTTATTGGACACCCAGAATCTAAAAAGCGTAGAGACCAACTAGGAGCTCTACTACAAATTGGCTATACAAATGGCAAGCAACTTCAAAAACGTTTAACGATGTTTCAAATAGACCGCCAACAATTTCAATTAGCTATTGAGCAACTTGATCAGGAGGAACACCATGCATAAAGATATTGCTACACCCATCCGCACACAAGAGATATTAAAAAAATACGGATTTTCATTTAAAAAGAGCCTAGGACAAAACTTTTTAATCGATCCAAATGTTTTGCGAAATATCGTAAGCCATGCAAACTTAACAAAAGATTCAGCTGCCATTGAAATTGGACCTGGTATAGGCGCCTTGACAGAACATTTAGCACGAACAGCTGGTCATGTTGTGGCATTTGAAATCGACCAACGCTTATTACCTGTATTAGAAGATACTTTATCACCTTACGACAATGTCTCTGTTATTCATTCAGATATTCTTAAGGCAAATGTATTAGACGTAATGAAAGAAAAAATTTCTGGTTATCAAGATGTCATGGTGGTGGCAAATTTACCATACTATGTAACGACGCCTATTTTGATCAAATTATTAATGGAGAAACTCCCGATTCGCGGGATGGTTGTTATGATGCAAAAAGAAGTAGCAGATCGCATAACTGCTGTTCCAAGTACAAAAGCCTATGGTTCTTTATCGATTGCCATTCAATACTATATGAAGGCCGAAATTGCCATGACGGTTCCCAAAACGGTTTTTATTCCGCAACCGAATGTGGATTCAGCCGTTATTCGTTTAACGCGTCACGAAAAAGCGATTGTTTCTGTTAAGGATGAAGATTTCTTATTCACAGTATCCAGGGCTTCTTTTGCACAGCGTCGAAAAACGATTCTAAATAATTTGCAATCACAATTACCAAATGGAAAAGCTAAAAAAGATTTAATTTTACAAGCACTTGAAACTGCGGGTATCGACCCTACCCGAAGAGGAGAGACATTGTCCATTAAAGAATTTGCAGGATTAGCAGATGAATTGTTGCCGAATTTTAAGGAATAAATCATTGTGTTACAATAATGAAACATTTTCTTTTAAAAATAATATTATTTATAGTCAAAAGTTATTGACAAGAGGAATTGTACATTGTTAAAATGATTAATTTGGTTGACAATTTATTCTGTTTCTGGTATGATTAGATTTACAGTGAGGTGTAAGCGAAATGCCAAAAACTTTAGCGGACATTAAAAAGTCTTTAGATTGTCATTTAGGTAAACGTTTGCAATTAAAAGCAAACGGCGGTCGCAAGAAAACGATTGAGCGAGCAGGTATTTTACGTGAAACGTATCATGCAGTGTTTGTTATAGATCTAGATCAAGATGAAAATGCTTTTGAGCGTGTGTCTTACAGCTACACAGATATTTTAACTGAAGCAGTAGAAATTACAATTGTTGACGAAATGGAATCATTAGTTGTCGGCAAATAAGTTATAGCACTTATGAATATTCTTCAAACACTCATGGACAAAATGTTCATGAGTGTTTTTTTGTTTTTAGGTCATACTAGGTTTGTCAGTTCTGAAGGAGGAAAACCGATTGCCACGTAAAAATGGTGTGATGTCGGATCGACTGAAAGTGGAAATAGCGAAGGAACTCGGATTTTATGATGTCGTTGAGCGAGAAGGTTGGGGCGGAATTAAATCACGTGATGCTGGGAATATGGTAAAACGTGCAGTTGAGATGGCTGAAACTGGATTAATGAACGGAAAAAATCAGAGCAAATAAGTAGCGAAATCCAATATGAACTGACAAGGCGGAGAAATCCGCCTTTTTCTTTTAAATGAAACAAGTTTGAATCGCAAATTCTTATAT
Organism: Paenisporosarcina sp.; assembly: GCF_057785155.1. Taxonomy (NCBI): domain Bacteria; kingdom Bacillati; phylum Bacillota; class Bacilli; order Caryophanales; family Caryophanaceae; genus Paenisporosarcina; species Paenisporosarcina sp. Next base: position 41,645 of record NZ_JBYNRN010000008.1, on the reverse strand, counting down.
ACGTGATAGTTGGTACTTCTGCTTTGATTTTCCCCTAATAACGAAATAAACAATAAATTTGTTCAATTGAAACAAAAATATCTTTTATATATAAGTTTGATATACAGGAATATGGTGTTTTTGTATAACATTCTAAATGTAGGACAAGCTGTGGTAAAATGGGGATACTTATTACTCTGAGAAGGAGACATTCCTATGCTATACGTAAAAGCACCTGCGAAAATCAACTTAACTTTGGATGTCCTCCATAAAAGACCGGACGGATTTCATGAAGTAGAAATGATTATGACAACTGTTGATTTGGCCGATCGCATCGGCTTAGAATCACGTGAAGACGGAATCATTAAAATCATTTCAGCTGATCGGTACGTACCAGATGACCAAAGAAATTTAGCTTATCAAGCTGCTAAGTTATTAAAAGATACCTATAATGTTCAAGCTGGCGTCTCTATTGTGTTAGAAAAGAGAATACCTGTAGCCGCTGGATTAGCGGGGGGAAGCAGTGATGCGGCCGCTACGCTTAAAGGTTTAAATCGTCTTTGGAATCTTCAACTAACGGCGGATCAATTAGCTGAACATGGTGCGAAAATTGGTTCTGATGTTTCTTTTTGTGTATACGGAGGAACTGCTTTAGCCACGGGAAGAGGCGAGAAAATTCAAGAGCTTCCTTCTCCACCTAATTGTTGGATCATTTTAGCTAAACCTTCGATTGGTGTATCCACAGCTGATGTTTACGGAGGCCTAAAAGTAAACGAAATTATTCATCCGAATACAACCGAAATGATACGAGCAATTAAAGAAAAGGATTATGAATTAATGTGTGCGACCATGGGGAATGCTTTGGAAAGCGTCACATTGAAGTTATACCCTGAAGTTTCTACTATTAAAGAACAAATGATGAAGTTTGGAGCGGATGCTGTTTTAATGAGTGGAAGTGGTCCTACTGTATTTGGCCTCGTTCAACACGAATCGCGTGTCAATCGAATTTACAATGGGTTACGAGGATTTTGCGATGAAGTATACGCAGTTAGGCTGATAGGTGAACGAGATACACTTGCCTAAAGCCGTATAATTGTGTTAACTTACGTATAAATCATTCGTGTTTAGGAGAGGGTTCCGTGAAGTGGAAACGTAGCGAGCGTCTTGTTGATATGACGCATTATTTATTAGATCACCCACAACAATTAATTCCATTAACCTTATTTGCAGATATGTACCAATCGGCTAAATCTTCTATTAGTGAAGACCTTACAATTGTAAAAGAAACATTTGAAGAAAAAGGCATAGGTTTATTAATGACAGTTCCTGGAGCAGCAGGAGGCGTGAAATATATTCCGAAAATGCACGATGATGCTATCCATAAAGTCATTGAAGATTTTATGCAAGAGTTAGGTCATTCTGATCGTCTATTACCTGGTGGGTATCTTTATATGACCGATTTGTTAGGGAATCCACAATTAATGAATCGAGTAGGGAAGGTATTTGCTTCAGCGTTTGCAAATACGCCAATCGATGTCATTATGACAGTGGCGACTAAAGGGATACCTATAGCGCATGCAATTGCAAAGCATTTAAATGTCCCAGTGGTCGTGGTTCGTCGCGATAGTAAAGTAACTGAAGGTTCAACAGTAAGTATTAATTACGTTTCTGGATCTTCCCGTCGTATTCAGACGATGGTTTTATCAAAACGAAGCATGAAAAGTGGTCAAAGGGTTTTAATTACCGACGACTTTATGAAAGTTGGAGGAACCATGAATGGCATGAAAAACTTGCTGGAAGAATTCAATTGTCATTTAGCAGGGGTTGCCGTTTTAGTTGAAGCCATACATGCAGATGAAAACTTAGTGGATAATTATTTATCACTTGTAAAACTTCATGAGGTAAACGAAAAAGATCGTACAATTGCTTTAACTGAAGGTAATTACTTTTCGAAAGGTGGAAATTAATAATGAAACCAGTATCAACCACAAAAGCGCCAGCTGCAATTGGCCCATATGTACAAGGAATGATTGTTAATGGACTATTTTATAGTTCTGGACAAATCCCTTTGAACCCTGAAGGTGTAATGGTAGAAGGTTCAATCGAAGAGCAAACTCATCAAGTATTCGCAAACTTAAAGGCAGTGCTTGAAGAAGCCGGATCGTCATTATCACAAGTTGTGAAAACGACGGTTTTCATCAAAGATATGAACGATTTTGTTGTTCTGAATGAAATCTATGCCAAACATTTTGGTGACCATAAACCAGCTCGTTCAACAGTTGAAGTTGCTCGATTACCAAAAGACGCTAAAGTCGAAATCGAAGTCATCGCAGTCGTTTCATAAGGCAGTCAACCATAGGGGATTTCCCCTATGGTTTTCTTTTTGTCTAATTTAGATAATGGTTACGAGATTATATTACCTTGTGAAAATTTTGCTTTATGTATCTATTTTTTTGCTTATACTAAATTGATTTCCGTTGCGGGGACGCTTTCCGGGGGCACGGCTCGAGCCTGTAGTCTCTCTCTCGTGCTGTTCCCCCAGGAGTCGCCCCTCCACTTCAATCAATTCATAAAGTATCCATTTCTTAATAAAAATTTCTGCATCATTTCTACTTATATCCTAGTCTCTTTCTTTTTGTAATTTTTTTAGGAAAGACCTCAAAGATGCTGCTTATGTAAAGTAAATATCTAGGCAATTTACTTTTGTAATTAAAACTACTAATCAGGAGTATGTTCTGATCTATAAATACAACTCGCTCCATTTCAATCAGCAAAACCATATTTATCATACAGAGTTTGCAATGTTAAGAACATGATTTCCTGGCGGGCAAAGACCCAAAATACAATTGTGGATTATTACGATAAATTAAAAAAGCAACCCAATGGAAAGCTCCATAAGGTTGCGATGATTGCGTTTATGAATAAGTTCTTGAAAGTGGCATTTCACCTTATTCAAAACGGCCTTTTGTACCAGTACGAATCAGGCAAAGCATCGTAACTGAATTTATATAAAATTATAGCATATTAGCCCCTGCGAAAAAAATAGGAACCGGCAAGTTTGTTTGACATGCTTATTTATACAATTTGCATGGTGCCTGGAGTGTAGGCGCGTGAAAAATATCTGCTCCTGCATCGCTACGCTAGCTTCGTCGCAAAGAGTACGACCAAACTACTTTTGGTCGTACTCTTTCCTGCGGGAACAGCGCGAGCTGAAGACCCTGCAGCGAGCGGAGCGAATGTTTTGTATTTGCGACGAGTAATCGCAGGAGCAAGTGAAGCGGCTGAAGCCGTGCCCGCGGAAAGCGAGTGCCGAAACGGAAAGCACTAGGCTTATATCAGTGTGCTACCATTATTTTTTAATGAAAATGTAACCTTATTCACAATTTTTAAAAAATTCCGTAAAAAAAGAAGGAAAAATGTCATAAACGTAGAATATAGTTGTCAGAGTCTGTAAGGCATCTAAGAAGAAAGGTGGTGAGAGAATGGAAGTAACAGATGTAAGATTGAGACGCGTGCAAACCGATGGCCGTATGCGAGCCATTGCTTCCATTACACTAGACAGCGAATTTGTGGTTCATGATATTCGTGTGATTGATGGAAATACAGGGTTATTTGTCGCGATGCCTAGTAAAAGAACACCAGATGGAGAGTTTCGGGATATTGCACACCCTATCAATAGTGGCACTCGAACGAAGATCCAAGATTCAGTTTTAAAAGCATATTATGAATCTAGCGAAGAAGATATCATGCCATATGAAGAGGCAGGAGCAGGAGCTTAATGAAAGGCATAATAAGACGAATCATTCATACAATGATTTGTCTTTTTATTTTGCTGTGATTTAAGGTCTTTTGGAAAACACATTGTTAATGGCTTGAATCCACTCGTACGTTGTATAAATTTAGGTATAGATATATTTTAAGTGGAAGAGAGTGATTTGTATGAATTTTTTAACAAGGTTCAGTTTAAAAAACGCGGTAGCCGTCTTTATTATTTCTTTTTTATTAATTGTATTAGGCTTGTATTCCTTTACTCGGTTGAAAATAGATTTATTGCCGAATATTGAATTCCCTCAACTTTCAGTGCAAGTTGTTTACCCTGGCGCATCTCCAGACGATGTGGACCGTCAAGTGACCACCCCTATCGAAAATCAATTGAAAGGAATCGAAGGAGCTACTACGATTCAAAGTGTTTCTTATGAGACCATTGGCATTATTAACTTAGAATTTCCTTTTGGTACGGATTTAGATCGAGCAGAACAACAAGCGGAAACGGCCATACGTAGTCTAGAATTACCTGATGGCGTGGAAACGGAAATTAGCAGACTTTCATTTGGTGCGTTCCCAATCTTTAATATCTCCTTATTTGGTGATGAACAGTTAGAGGATTTGTTGAACAATGAAGTGATTCCAGAGTTAAATAAAATCCAGGGCATTAACTCCGTATCAATCGGAGGCTTAAATGAAGAGCGTCTACAGATTACAGTTAATCAACAAAAAGCAACTGAAGCGGGTTTAACGCTTAGTCAAATCAAAGAGCAAATTGACCAGCAAATTTTATCTTTCCCAGCTGGAACGATTAATGAAAATGATATTAACATTCCAGTTCGAGTTGAAGAAAAGCTCGACACGATTGATAAATTAAAATCACTTCAATTGTCCTCGTCATTTATGACCCAAGAGAATAAAGTCGAATTGCAAGAAATAGCGACAATTGAGGAAGTTTCCACTCAATCTGAAATTACTCGGTACAATCAAGAAGAATCTTTATCCATGGCTGTAACAAAAAAACAAGATGCCAATACAGTAGAGGTTGCTAAACGTGTAATAGAAGTACTAGAGAAGTATGAAGATCGTTTAGAATATGCAGTTGGCTTCGATTCAGCAGATGGAATTGAGAAGTCAGTTGAAACACTTGTTAAAGAAGGTTTACTAGGTGCGCTTTTTGCATCGATTGCGGTATTGGTTTTTTTAAGTAATTTCAGAGCGACGATTATTGCAATCATCTCCATCCCCTTATCATTACTAATTGCAGCGATTTTCTTAGCCCAACTTGATATTAGTTTGAATATCATGACATTAGGAGGAATGGCAGTTGCCGTAGGGCGTGTGGTAGATGATAGTATTGTCGTTATTGAAAATATTTTCCGTCGTTTGAGAAAGTCGGATGAACCGATGTCGAATGAATTGGTGGCTTCATCCACGAAAGAAATTTTACGGGCTATTACAGCATCGACATTGACGACAATTGTCGTTTTTTTACCCATCGGTTTTGTGAGTGGAATTACAGGTGAATTTTTCTTACCATTTGCTTTAACGGTTATTTTTTCACTTGCAGCTTCTTTACTAGTTTCCATCACCATTGTGCCGATACTTGCGAGATTTGCATTTAAAAAGGTATCTCATGAAGAAAAAGAAGGAGCTATGCAACGCTTTTATGAGCGCGTTATTTTATGGTCGTTAAATCGGAAAGCGATCATCTTGGTGCTATCCGTCTTGTTACTTGCCGGTTCTTTTGCATTAGTACCGAGACTAGGTTTTACATTTATTCCGAATGAAGAACAAAAACTTGTTCAAGCAAGTGTGGAATTGCCTTCATCAACTTCGTTAGAACGAACAAATGAGGTTTCATTAGAAGTAGAAAAATTATTTGCTGATTTGTCTGACGTAAAAGATGTAACGACCGCAGTAGGATCTCGAGACTTTGCTACAGGTATCAAATTGGAAAATCGAGCAGGATATATTTTAACGCTAAATGAAGGCGCGAATGTCGTTGACTTTGTAGAGTTGGTACAAGATGAAATGGAAAACATTGTTGAAGAAATTTCACCTGAATCTACAATTTCAGTTTCAGAATTATCTACAGGTGGACCTCCAACGAATAACAACGTTTCTGTCGATTTATTCTCTAATGATTTAGAAGCACTTGCTGAAGCTGCGGCAGATGTGGAAGTTTATATGAATTCGGTTGATTCCTTGAAATACGTGACAAATAATTTTTCCGAGAAACAAAAACAACTAGTTGTCCATATTGACTCTGAAAAAGCTGATGAATACGGTGTTTCTGGATTCCAAATACTTGGAACAATCGCAGACCAAACAAAACCTGTTACTGTTGGTACACTAACATTAGATGATTTAGACCGTACCGTTCAGTTGTCATACGATGAATCCTTAACAAGTATTGAAGAACTAAATACATTAACTGTATTCAGCGCAGCTGGACCAGTAGAGCTTCAAGAATTAGCTGAAATTGAAGAAATTGAATCAGTAACGGCGATTCAAAAATTAGATGGGAAAGTCTTTGCTCGCGTCGAAGCACAAATAGATGCGGAAAATATTCAAAAAGTATCTTCCGAAGTAGAATCCGGTGTATTAGAAAATGTTGATTTCCCTGACAGTGTCAGTTTAGAAAGTGGAGGCGGTGGTGACGAAACCGTTGAGATCTTCCAACAACTTGGTCTTGCCATTGCTAGTGCAATTGGTCTTGTGTATTTAACAATGTTAATTACCTTTGGGCAAGCAAGAATCCCATTTGTCATTTTGTCTTCTCTCATTTTTGTTCCTATTGGTGCATTAATTGGTCTCGTTATTGCTGGGGAACCTTTATCAGTAAGTGTTATGATTGGTTTCTTAATGTTAATCGGAATTGTGACAACTAATGCAATTGTATTGGTTGATCGAATTAATCAAAACCGAACAGACAAAGGAATGAGTATCCGTGATTCACTAGTAGAGGCAGGGAAAACAAGATTACGTCCCATTTTAATGACAGCTTTTGCTACAGTAGCAGCTTTAATCCCGTTAGCACTTACGACTTCTTCAGGTACATTGATTTCCAAAGGTTTAGCCATTACGGTAATTGGGGGATTAACATCTTCTACTGTTTTAACATTAGTGATTATTCCAGTGATGTACGAAATTTTTTATTCGAGACAAGTTAAACGTGAAAAAATGTAGCATATTTTTAAAGGATTTCCACCTTTTAGGTGAGAAATCCTTTTTTTGAACAAAAATCATTAATAATAATGGTTTTGTCATCATTTTGTCAAGCTTCATTTCCTTGAAAGTCGCGGGTTTTTCGGCTATAGTCAATAGAGGAAATGAGCAAATTGGAGGACTTAAAATATGGCGAATACATATGCAGTTGTTTTGGCTGCTGGTCAAGGAACAAGAATGAAGTCCAAATTATATAAAGTATTGCATCCTGTATGTGGGAAACCAATGGTAGAGCACGTGGTGGATCATATTCAAGAGCTAGGTGCAGAACGTATTGTGACCATCGTTGGTCATGGTGCTGAAATGGTACAAGAACAACTTGGGAATCGTAGTGAATATGCTCTTCAAGAAGAACAACTTGGAACAGCACATGCGGTTTTACAAGCCGATTCTGTATTAGGTAATCTGGAAGGAACAACTCTGGTCATTTGTGGAGATACGCCATTAATTCGCCCAGAAACGATTCAAGCTTTATTACAACACCATCAAAAAACAAGTGCAAAAGCGACAATATTAACGGGAATTCCTGAAGACCCAACTGGTTATGGACGTATTATCCGTAATGCGGAAGGTCATGTAGAACGCATTGTTGAGCAAAAAGACGCTTCTTCAGAACAGCAACTCGTGAAGGAAATTAATTCTGGTACCTACTGTTTTGATAATAAAGCCTTGTTCAATGCATTGAAATTAGTGAAAAATGAAAATGTACAAGGTGAGTATTACTTACCTGATGTAATAGAAATCTTAAAACAACAAGGTGATATCGTTTCTGCTTATGCAACATCTGACTTCGAAGAAACACTTGGTGTGAATGATCGAGTGGCACTTTCGCAAGCAGAGAGCATCATGAGAGCTCGTATTGTTGAAAAACATATGCGTAACGGCGTGACGATTATTAATCCAACGAATACGTATATTAGTGCTGACGCGATTATTGGGTCAGATACTGTTCTTCAGCCAGGCGTTATGATTGAAGGTTCGTCTGAAATTGCGGGAGAATGTATTATTGGACCGAATAGTCACATTGTAGATAGTAAAATAGGCGATCGCACGACTATCCATTCTTCGGTTGTAACGAAAAGTGTGATTGGTTCAGATACAGCGGTTGGGCCATTTGCACATATACGTCCAGATTCAGAAGTTGGCAATGAAGCGAAAATCGGTAACTTCGTTGAAATCAAAAAAACGAAGCTTGGAAACCAATCGAAAGTATCACATCTTAGCTATATTGGCGATGCTGAGGTTGGAGAGCGCGTAAATATCGGTTGTGGAACAATCACAGTAAACTATGATGGCAAAAATAAATTCCTAACTACAATTGAAGACGATTCATTTGTAGGTTGTAATTCAAACCTTGTAGCACCCGTAACAATTGGTGAAGGTGCTTATGTAGCAGCAGGGTCAACAATTACTAAAAATGTACCAGCTCAAGCTTTGTCAATTGGCCGTGCACGCCAAGAAAACAAAGAAGGTTATGTGAAAAAATTAAAATTAAAATAACAGGGGGATCATCCATCATGGCTTATCAATATGCTGATACGAAGTTGAAAATCTTTTCACTGAACTCAAACGAACCACTTGCAAGAGAAATTGCAGAAGAAGTAGGTCTTCCTTTAGGTAAGATTTCCGTTACACGTTTTAGTGATGGGGAAATTCAAATTAACATTGAAGAAAGTATTCGTGGGTGTGATGTCTTCATCATTCAATCTACATCTGCACCTGTTAATGAAAACTTAATGGAATTGCTAATTATGGTTGATGCAGTGAAACGTGCTTCGGCTCGAACTGTGAATGTAGTTCTCCCTTATTACGGTTATGCACGTCAAGACAGAAAAGCACGCGCACGTGAGCCAATCACAGCGAAATTAGTAGCTAACTTACTGGAAACAGCAGGCGCAACTCGTGCAATCGTTTTAGACTTACATGCACCACAAATTCAAGGATTCTTCGATATTTTAATCGATCACTTAATGGGTGTACCAATCCTGTCTGACTATTTCTTAGAAAAAAATATTGATCCTTCAGAAATCGTGATTGTATCCCCAGATCACGGTGGAGTAACAAGAGCACGTAAAATGGCGGATCGTTTAAAAGCGCCAATTGCGATAATTGATAAACGTCGTCCGCGACCAAATGTTGCGGAGGTTATGAATATTGTGGGTAACGTCGATGGCAAAATCGCGATATTAATTGACGATATTATTGATACAGCTGGAACAATCACAATAGCTGCGAATGCATTGGTTGAATCAGGCGCTAAAGAAGTGTATGCATGCTGTACTCACCCCGTCTTATCAGGTCCAGCCATTGAGCGCATCGATAATTCAGTAATTAAAGAATTAGTCATTACGAATTCAATTGAATTACCGGATGAAAAGTATTCAGCGAAGATTAAACAATTATCTGTTGGTCGATTGTTAGCTGATGCAATTGTTCGTGTGTATGAACAAAAATCAGTTAGTACTTTGTTTGATTGATGTAGTTTAGGTTTCATTTCTCCTTATTTGGGTAAACATATTAACAGAATGACTCATATAGGAGAGTGGAAAATTTGACTACAGTTAAAACACAGACACGTGAAACGGGTAAACAATCGAATTTAACAGAATTACGACATGAAGGATTTGTTCCGGCAGTCGTTTATGGATACAAAACAGATTCAACAACGATCGCAGTAAGTGAAATTGACTTATTAAAAACACTACGTGAAGTAGGACGTAATGGCGTTATGAAATTAGACGTTGATGGAAAATCAGTTAATGTAGTATTAAGTGATTATCAAATGGACGTTTTAAAAGGGAAGTTTGTGCATGCAGACTTTTTAGCCATTAATATGTCTGATGAGTTAGATGTTAACGTTGCAGTTCATCTTACGGGCGATTCAGCTGGAGTTCGCGAAGGTGGCGTATTAAATCAACCGAATCGTGAGCTTACAGTAAAAGTAAAACCATCTGAAATTCCAGATTCAATTGATATTGATGTAAGCGACTTAGCGATTGGTGAAACATTAACAGTCGGTGATGTTCGTGAAAAAATCAAATTCAATGTAATGAATGAAGATGATTTCACTTTAGCATCGGTTGGAGCACCTCGTTCTGATGAAGATTTGGAAACAACAGCAGACGAGCCAGCAGTTGATGAATCAGCTGAAGTTGAAGAAGTTGAAGGCGAAACTACTGAAACGAAGGAATAATATGATAAAAGGGGTTGTCTGCGGACAACCCCTTTTCTTACATTGCAGCGTTTTTTTGGGTACCAAGATAAGGCGGCGATTCAAAGAAGATTAGCAAGATTTTTGAGCCTGGATTGAGCCTAGTGAAGGAAGCGGCATCTGTAATGAAAATTAGCCACTTCTTAAAAAATGTTTACTTCATTCGAATGAAAAATGACTTCAGCTTGCAGCGGATGCAGGCTGAGGTTTTGTTTGTGATAAAATAGAAGATAGTATTTGCGTTAATCACGAAGTAAAGGGTGTACCACAATGAAAATGATTATTGGACTCGGAAACCCGGGTAAGCCATATGAACATACTCGACATAATATAGGTTTTGATGTGATAGATGAATTGTCGAAACGTTTCAATTCGCCTCTTATGCAGATGAAATTTAAAGGTATGTACACAATTGTCCATCATCCAGAAGGAAAGTTCATCTTATTAAAACCGCTAACGTATATGAACCTTTCTGGAGAGTGTGTCGTTCCGTTAATGGATTATTACGATATTGCTGAGAAAGATATCGTGGTCATCTATGATGATTTAGATTTAGCGGTTGGCAGACTGAGACTTCGTCAAAAAGGAAGTGCAGGCGGCCACAACGGTATCAAATCAATGATTCAGCACTTAGGTACTCAAGAGTTTAATCGAATTCGTGTTGGAATTGATCGTCCACCTGCTGGCATGAAAGTTCCCGACTATGTTCTTCAAAAATTCTCGAACGATGAAAAACCTTTAGTGGCAGAGGCGATTACAAAAAGTTCAGATGCTTGTGAAGAGTGGTTGAAATCTCCTTTTCTCGAAGTGATGAATCGATTTAATGGAGTTTAACGCATAAATTATCGTCCGCCGGTCTATACTTTGAAAAAGGAGGCCGGTGAGCACTATGGCAATTCGCGTAAAGTGTCGCCACTGCGACACACTAATGGGATATTTACCCTCTGAATCGGCTGAACGCAATAGTCGAGTTAAGGAATTAAAAGAAGAATTTGCAGAAGAATTTATTATGCAAGATGAGCAAGGGAAAGTAACAATAAAAAGTACGTGTGAGCATTGTGAGCAATCTCTCAAACTTTTCCCCAACTATTATGCCATTAATAAATGGATTCAATGACTATAGAAATTGCTTTGGCACAGATTCGTGCTCAAAGCCTTTTTCTGTTTAAGTAGGAGGAACAATATGAAACCCTTCCAGCAAGTATTTTTGCAGGATCAACATATATCGTCTTTTATTACAGCTGTTCAAAAAGGGCAAGACCAACAATTAATTACGGGTCTTTCTGGAGGAGCACGTCCTGCTTTCATTCATTCCCTTTCAACAGAGACTGAAAAACCGATTCTTGTCGTTTCTCCTAATCTGTTACAAGCACAGAAGCTATTTGAAGATATGGTGAAACTATTAGGGGAAGATGAAGTTCGGCTATATCCAGCAGACGAACTGATTGCGGCGGATATCTCTGTCTCAAGTCCTGAGCTTCGAGCACAAAGAATTGAAACACTCGATTTCATGCTGTCTCAAAAGAGTGGGATTGTCATTACGCCAATAGCTGGACTAAGAAGGCATATGCCTAATCTCGAGCAGTGGAAAGCGAGTCGTTTAGAAACTAAAGTTGGTGAAGAAGTTCTGATTGGCGAGTGGATGGATCAGCTTGTTGCGATGGGCTACTCAAGACAACCAATGGTCACGACTCCCGGAGAATTTGCTTTACGTGGCGGTATTTTAGATATTTATCCTATTTATATGGAAAACCCAGTTCGTCTTGAATTCTTCGATACAGAAGTAGATTCGATTCGAACATTTTCCGCTGAAGATCAACGTTCACTTGAAAAAAGAAAGGACGTTTGTATTTTACCAGCAACCGAATTTGTTTGGACGAAACAACAATTGCTCCAGTTAGCAGAGAAATTAGAAGTTTCATTGGCTAAGAGTTTGAAAAAAGTCAAGAAACCTGAAACAAAAGAACTTCTGCTTCAACAAATTGGGCACGATATTGAGTTATTAAAACAAGGCGACGTTCCTGAACAAATGACGAAGTATATCTCCGTCCTTGAAGGTACACCAACATTTTTAGGTGATTATTTCGCTGAAAATGGGTTGGTTTTATTTGATGAGCTTGGAAGAATTCAAGAGGTGACAGAATCTCTTGAAAGTGAAGAAAAAGATTGGTATATTTCAATGCTCGAAGAAGGCAAGACGGTCCATGACGTAAAACTTTCTTTTAGTATGAAAGAAATTTTAGGCATGCTCAATCAAAAGAAGCTTTACTTCTCTTTATTTGCGAGAACGTTTTCTGGCATTTCATTCAAAAAAGTAGTTTCTTTCTCTTGTAAACCGATGCAACATTTCCACGGGCAAATGAATGTGCTGAAAAATGAAATGGAACGCTGGGTAGCTGGAAAGTTTTATGTATTCATCCTTGCTGAAGGAAAAGAGCGACAACAGAAAGTCCAAGATGTATTGGACGATTATGAAATAGATGCACGAGTCATCAGCCAGTCGACTATTCCAAGTCAACCTGGTACTTATATTATTGATGGTGAATTATCAAACGGATTTGAATTACCCTTACAGCGACTAGCAGTTTTAACGGATGAAGAGTTGTTTAAACAGCGACCGAAGAAGAAATCACGTCCTCAGAAAATGACGAATGCTGAACGTATTAAAAGCTACTCGGAAATTAAACCTGGTGATCATGTTGTACATATTCATCACGGAATTGGAAAGTATATTGGGATAGAGACATTAGAAATTAATGGGATTCATAAAGACTATCTCCATATTCGATATAGAGCAGAAGATAAATTGTTTGTGCCCATCGATCAAATTGATCAAATCCAAAAATATGTAGCATCTGAAGAAAAAGAACCAAAGCTACATAAATTGGGTGGAGCCGAATGGAAGAAAACCAAAATCAAGGTTTCAGCAGCTGTTCAGGATATTGCGGATGATTTAATCAAGTTATATGCGAAGCGGGAGTCTGAGAAAGGGCATTCGTTTGAGGAAGATAACGATATGCAGCAAGCCTTTGAATCTGCGTTCCCCTATGAGGAAACGGATGATCAATTGCGTTCAATTGAAGAAGTGAAAAAAGATATGGAACGTGAACGTCCTATGGATCGCCTTGTTTGTGGAGATGTAGGGTATGGGAAAACGGAAGTAGCAATTCGAGCTGCATTTAAAGCTGTTCAAGACAGTAAGCAAGTCGCGTTCTTAGTTCCTACTACGATTCTTGCGCAACAGCATTACGAAACCATGAAAGAGCGGTTTGCTGACTTCCCTGTGGAAGTAAGCTTACTAAGTCGTTTCCGATCTAAAAAACAACAGACTGAAACGATGAAGGGATTAAAAGCTGGCACAATTGATGTGGTCATTGGGACGCACCGGATTTTATCAAAAGATATTGAGTATCATGATCTTGGATTACTTGTCGTCGATGAAGAACAACGTTTTGGTGTGACACACAAAGAAAAAATCAAACAAATGAAAACAAACGTAGATGTTTTAACACTAACTGCGACGCCAATACCGAGAACGCTTCATATGTCGATGATTGGTGTGCGAGACTTGTCTGTTATTGAAACGCCGCCTGCAAACCGATTCCCGGTGCAAACGTATGTTATGGAGCACAATGGAGCTTTGGTAAGAGAAGCGATCGAGCGAGAAATGGCTCGTGGAGGCCAAGTGTTCTATTTATATAATCGTGTGGATGACATGGCAAAAAAAGTAGATGAAATTCAAATGCTTGTACCAGAAGCAAGGGTTGGGTTTGCGCATGGTCAAATGACGGAAAGAGAACTGGAGTCTGTCATTTTAAGCTTTTTAGATGGAGAATACGATGTGTTAGTGACGACAACGATTATTGAGACTGGGATTGATATACCAAATGTAAATACATTAATTGTCCATAATGCCGATCGAATGGGTTTATCCCAACTCTATCAATTACGTGGTCGTGTAGGACGTTCAAACCGTGTTGCGTATGCTTATTTCATGTACCAACGTGACAAAGTGCTAACAGATGTTGCAGAGAAAAGATTGCAAGCCATTAAAGAATTTACGGAGCTTGGTTCTGGATTTAAAATTGCAATGCGTGATTTATCCATTCGAGGAGCAGGGAATTTACTAGGTTCACAACAACATGGCTTTATTGATTCTGTAGGATTTGACTTGTATTCTCAAATGCTTCAAGAAGCAATTGATGAAAAACAAACAGGTATCAAAAAAGAAGAAAAAATTGATTTGGAAATTCTTTTACCTTATGATGCGTACCTACCGGATTCGTATATTCCGGATGGGTTCCAAAAGATTCAAATGTATAAACGTGTCAAAGCAGTAGAAAGTGAAAAAGATTATGAAGATTTATTGGATGAATTAATGGATCGATTCGGCAATATGCCGCTAGAAGCTGAACGTTTAATGCGAATCGCTCGAATGAAAGTGTGGGCTAAGATTGCAGGAGTAGAATCCATTAGAGAGAAAAATGGGCAACTGGTTGTCAAAATTTCTTCAAATGGAACAGCCTCAACGAATGGCGCGGCACTTGTGGAAGCATCTATGGCGTACGGCCGAACAGTTGGGTTCCAAATGGACCAGAACCAACAATTGATCATGACGATTAATGAAAAGAACTCAGGGAAGCATCATCCATTTGATGTTTTAGAAGCAATGATGAAGGTTTTACCTGACGCACGAAAAGAAAGTAAGCCCATTGTTGGCGTGTAATCCCGCAGTTGCATAATTTGTCCAAACTTGACGCATACTATGATGGAAATCAAGTCAAATTGAATTCTGTCGAAAGTGAGGCAACATGGATGAAAGCTACAGGTATCGTCAGACGGATTGATGATCTCGGTCGTGTCGTCATTCCGAAAGAAATTAGAAGAACCCTACGTATACGTGAAGGAGATCCTCTTGAAATTTTTACTGATCGAGACGGAGAGGTCATATTAAAAAAATATTCACCAATCAGTGAGCTTGGAGATTTTGCTCAAGAGTATGCGGAAACATTATTCGCAACTCTTGGAACACCGGCATTTATTAGTGACAGAGATGAAATGATTGCAGTGGCGGGTGTCCCTAAAAAGGATTATATGAATCGCCGGATTTCACCGCATACGGAAGAAATTTTAGCCATGCGATCCATTGTGTCTGAAAAAATGGAGAAATCTGTTGAATGGGTCCCAGGACAAATCGAACAAGTGAAATCGTATTGTATTGCTCCAATTATTTCAAGTGGTGATCCAATAGGAGCGGTCTTCCTATTATCAAAAGTGCATTTTATCGGGGATACCGAAATAAAAGCAGTCGAAACAGCAGCCCATTTCTTAGCTAAACAAATGGAACACTGAAAAGAAAAAGGTCTTATTTCCGGAGGGATTTCGGGAATAAGACCTTTTTGATTGCCAACTTTGAAGGGAATCCCGTCCGTTAAATAAGAAGTTGTTCGTGCTATAATGTGGGTATTGCTTAGATGGAACGAGGAACAAGTATGAACAACCAATGGACGATGGAAAAATTTATGAGAGGCGCTGTTTTATTAACCATTGCCGCCCTTTTAGTGAAAGCATTGAGCGCCATTTACCGTGTTCCTTTTCAAAACATTGTCGGGGATCAAGGTTTTTATATTTACCAGCAAGTGTACCCATTCATCGGCGTATTGACGGTGTGGACATCCTATGGCTTTGCCGTAGCAATTTCAAAATTATTAGCGGACAGTCAAACTTCAGAGGATGTTGGTCAGCGCAAAACAATCATGAGTGTAGCATTTATATATGTAAGTATTATTTCTATCTGTAGTTTCTTAGTGCTCTTTTTAGGAGCGGGTACCTTAGCGTCTTGGATGGGAGACCGAAATCTCGCGCAGTTGCTCAAAACAGGTTCATTTGTTGTATTACTTATGCCGTTTCTAGCGTTATTAAAAGGTTCGTTTCAATCAAAAGGACAAATGGAACCGATCGCCTACGGTCAAGTAGTAGAACAAACAATTAGGGTTATTGTCATTTTAGTAGGAACCTATTTGGTTATGAAAAATGGTGCATCCCTTTATACCGCAGGAAGTACGGCATTATTTGGTGCGTTTGTTGGAGAAATAGCCGGCATCATCTTGCTTGTTCTTTATTTAAAATCAAAGAAATCAACATCTTATTTCAAAGGGCGAATGATCGTTACGCCAATAAAACCTATAATAAAAGATTTAACAATTATTAGTTTAAGTGTCAGCATGAGTTCGCTTATATTGTTGTTCTTTCAATTGGTCGATTCCTTTACTGTTTTTCGATTACTAACGGACAATGGATTATCGCGAATATCAGCTATGGAAACGAAAGGGATATACGACCGAGGCTTACCATTAGTGCAAATGGGTATTCTAATCGCATCAACTCTGTCTCTATCAATCGTACCGCTAATCGCTCATACAACTCATAAAAAAAGCGGTCGAAATGCAACCCCTTATGCTCAACTAACCTTTAAAATTGCCTTTTTGTTTGGTGTTGCGGCATCTTTAGGACTCATTTTAGTATTGCCATCAGTAAATGAAATGTTATTTGAAACGCGTGACTTATCTCCGACGTTAATGGTTTTTTGTGCTCAAATTTTCTGGTTGTCTTTGCTTTTAACAATGACTTCAATTTTACAAGGTCTTGGAAAAGTCATCATGCCGGCTATTATTTTGGCAATAGGATTATGCTTGAAAATCATCTCTAACTTTATCTTACTGCCGACGTATGGCATTATGGGTGCGGCGATAGCAGGCAATATTGGGTTTGGCTTTATAACCCTTGGTCTTTATGTGTACTTAAGAAGTATATGGACCATCCGATATGCGTCACTTCGGTTTTATGGACATGTCCTTATTGGTTCTATATTAATGATTGTCAGTGTAACCGGCTGGACGTTACTTGCAGATGGATGGCTTTTTGATGGCTTTTCAAACCGTCTTGCCGCTATGTTTACAGCAATTAGTAGTGTGCTCATTGGAGCGGGAATATTTTTAATTTATATTGCAAAAAGTCGTATTATTGCAGAGAAAGAATGGTTTTTATTGCCCATGGGGCGCAGAATGGCGATGTTGCAATTACGCTTTAATACGAATAGAAAGGGGTCTTTATAATGAAACAGATTACGGTTATAGGCTTAGGTGCCGGGGAGTTAGATCAGCTACCACTTGGGTTGTATCGTATGTTAAAAAAAGCAACGAGACTTTTTGTTCGCACAGCTGAACACCCGGTGTTAAAAGAATTACAAGATGAAGGATTAACATTCGAAAGCTTTGACTCAGTCTATGAATCACATGAAGAATTTGAATTGGTTTATAAAGAAATAGTGGAGACCCTTATAGTACGTGCAGAAGAAGCACCTCTTTTTTATGCGGTTCCAGGACACCCTTTGGTCGCTGAACAAACGGTTCAATGGTTAATCGAAGCTGAAAAAGATGGACGAATTGAACTTCAAATCGTTGGTGGTCAAAGCTTTTTGGATCCAATCTTTAATGCATTACGCATTGACCCGATTGAAGGTTTCCAACTATTAGATGGCACGATGTTTAAACGGGACGACGTGCAAATGAATCAACATGTGCTGATCGCACAAGTATACGATACATACAGTGCTTCAGAAGTGAAATTGACACTAATGGAGAAGTATCGCGATGATTATCCAGTGACGATTGTAACCGCAGCAGGAACTAGTGAAGAAAAGCTTCGAACTGTTCCATTACTTGAACTTGACAGAGCGGCAGAATTAAATAATTTAACAACGGTGTACGTTCCACCGGTAAAAGAAATGGAAGACCGTTTAAAAGAGTGGTCTACATTTAGAGAAATCATTGCAAAAATGCGTGCACCCGATGGATGTCCGTGGGATCGTGAGCAAACACATGAAAGCTTAAAGAAATATTTAATAGAAGAAGTGCATGAATTTTTACAAGCTGTTCATGATCAAGATGATGATGGCATGATTGAAGAACTAGGTGATGTCTTGCTTCAGGTGTTTTTACATGCTCAAATTGGAGAAGATGAAGGGTATTTCAGTTTAGAGGATGTACTCGATCATATTTCTTCCAAAATGATTCATCGTCACCCTCACGTATTTGGAGAACTAGAGGTAGAGGATTCAGAAGAAGTGTTACGTAATTGGCAACAATTAAAAACGCAGGAAAACGGCCATGCATCTAAAAAGGTGTTAGAAGGTCAGCGCCGTACGGAATCTTCACTCCTGACTTCGTATAATTTCCAAAAAGCAGCGGCTAAGGTAGGATTTGATTGGCCGAATGTCGAAGGTGCATTAGAGAAGTTCGAAGAAGAGTGGAATGAATTTAAAGCAGAGCTAGTAAACGGGGATCAGGCATCTCGTTTAGATGAACTTGGCGATGTTTTATTCACAATCATAAATGTAGCTCGATTTTATGGACTGTCTCCAGAAGAAGCAATGATTCATGCGAATCGTAAGTTTGAAACGCGTTTTCTTGAGGTAGAAGAAAGTGTAATCAATGGAAAAGGTGAATTCAATGCTTATTCTCTAGAGGAATTAGAAGAGTTTTGGCAACAAGCGAAACAAAAACAAAGGGGAGAAAATGAATGAGATTAGATAAATTTTTGAAAGTATCACGATTAATTAAACGCAGAACGTTAGCAAAAGAAGTAGCTGATCAAGGACGTATTACCATCAATGAAAAAGTGAGTAAAGCAAGTTCAGTAGTGAAAGTAGGAGACGTACTTGGTATCCGTTTTGGTCAAAAAGTAGTCACTGCACGTATTGAGATGTTAAAAGAAGCAGTGAAAAAAGATGAGGCAACCATGATGTATACCATCTTAAAAGAAGAAAGACTTGAAAAAGTAGAACCAGAATTTATTGATGACGAAGATTAAAAGAAAGCATGACCAAACTTGGTCATGCTTTTTGTTTTCTCTGCATAGAATGAAAGGAATGGACAAGTAAAGGAGGAATTTTATGCAATATCAAGGAGAACACGCACCTATCGCAATTCCGTCTGGAGATCATGTAGTCAGTTTACGCAATCGAAAACGTATGGACTTAACATCTGTTAAATCGATTGAACGATTCGACCAAGAGGAATTTGCGGTTCGAACATCACAAGGTCATTTAAGCATTAAAGGCGACGAGCTTCGAATTGTTCACTTAGACGTGGACAAAGGATTATTAACGCTCGAAGGTCATGTGAAAACATTCCAATACGATGAAGAAGAAAATGAGCAAAGCAAAAACTTCCTTCATAAGTTGTTTGGATGACACTTTCTTATCAATTTTTAAGCCTGTTGGCCATGGTCGCAAGTGGCGTGGCTACAGGCTTTTTAGTTGAAAGTTTTCGAGATTTGGCCTTTGCCTTTAGACCTAACTTTTGGATTCGTAAATACCGTTTTTTCTTTGAAATTATGTTATGGGCAATACTTGGGTGTGCAAGTTATGTTCTATTATTTTATTTGCGTGATGGTGCTTGGCGAATTTACGATCCCATGGCTCAGATTGTTGGAATTGGGTGTTATGAATTGTGGTTTCGCAAACCGTTAATATTCATAAGAAGGCTTTTTTTGCACCTAATTGTTCGTCCGATTTGGTGGGTTATTCATTTGTTCATTACCATCATTAGGTCAGTGATTCGCGTATTTTTGAAAATAATCCTTATAATTATTAATCCAATAATTAAATTGATTAAAAAAATGTATCCTATTACCCTACAAAAATAGTGTACAATCATGTATACTAGCAACTACTAATCATATGACAAATTTTGGCGGGGAGTGAACGAAATGGCAAGTCGGAAACGGCATAAAGAAGAGTATCGCAACGTGGCTTCCATTAATAAAGACTATGTTCGTTCAGTAGAACGCCAAGAAAAACGTCAAAAAGCTCATAAAGTACGTCTATTCCGTAGACTTGGCTTTTTTGCTTTATTGGTAGTAGTCGTAATGAGTTGGTTAACCATGACGATGTTTTCACAAAAAAACGCGTTAGCTGCAAAAGAACAACAAAAATTAGAAGCGAAGCAAGAGCTCGTTGACATATTAGAAGAGCAAGAAATGTTGAAATCACAAATAGTGAAGTTGAATGATGATGAATACATTGCAAAGCTCGCTCGGAAAGAATATTTCTTATCAGATGAGGGAGAAATTATATTCTCTATTCCTGAAAAAGAGGATGCAGATAAGAAAAACAAGGATTCTAAAGAGTAGTCTTTATTGACACTCTTTTTTTGTTGGCTATAATTAAGTATGGATACTTGTATTTTACAAGGTCCACTATTAAGATGACTAGGCTTCTAAAAGGAGCCCGTTTAATATTTAAGGAGGAGCATTTTTTTTATGTCAATTGAAGTAGGCAGCAAAGTAGAAGGTAAAATTACAGGAATCACAAACTTCGGCGCATTCGTCGAACTACCAGGTGGCTCAACAGGTCTTGTACACATTAGTGAGGTTGCGGACAACTATGTAAAAGACATCAATGAGCATTTGAAAGTCGGAGATATGGTTGAAGTAAAAGTGATGAATGTCGAAGCTGATGGCAAAATTGGTTTATCAATTCGTAAAGCCAAGCCACAAGCTGAGCGACCAGAACGTCCTCAACGTCCACGCCAAAATAGTCGTCCGAATGATCGCGATCGTCCGTTCAAAGAGAATTTTGAGCAAAAAATGGCACGTTTCATGAAAGATAGTGAAGAGCGTTTATCCACTTTAAAACGTGCAACTGAATCGAAGCGTGGCGGACGCGGCGCTAAACGAGGATAACTTGCTGGCTGTTTTGATCGTAGAAAAAGTGTTTATTGGAACACCCTTGCATTTGCAGGGGTGTTTTTTTGTTTTTTAATATAATCATTTAATTGGTAATGATAAACTGTTAAACAAGTGGAGATAATAGATTTCCGTTCCAGGCGGTCGCTTTCCGTGGGCACAGCTTCAATCTCCTCGTCACTAAAAACATGTGCTCCTGCGGTTACTCGTCGCAAAGACACTGGCTTTTGGCCAGCATCTTTCCTGCGGGGCTTTCAGCTCGTGCTATTCCCACTGGAGTCGCCGCCTTTCACTCCAATCAACGATTACGGTTTAAAATACATGGATAGTTAAGTGAAAAACCAATGAAATGTTCGACTTTATTATTGGAAAGAGGAATTGTGAAATTGACACAAGTAAAACTGTTGTTAAATGCATTTGCTCAAAATCAAGCTACGAATTGAAGCTTCTTCATTGGAAATTATCTTACCCAAAAAATAGCTGTAACTTGGAATTAGGTAATCGGATTGAGTTATCATGACTGCCACTCTAATAAATCTATTAAAGTAGTGATATCCACTAATTGCTTACTCAACAAGCATTTTGTAAAAGTTTAATTAACATATATGGGTAGGTTAGTGGTCGACTATTTCTGAAGACTCCTGCGGAAAAACGAAAGACGCTAGACCCCACAGGCTTAGCTGTCACAGACGGATGAGCCGAGGAGGCTCGCGTTTCGTCCGCGGAAAGCGAAAGAAATAGCCGACCACTTTCTTTTCGTTCAAGTTTATGATTTAAAATCAAGCGTAAAATTATACATAAACCACTATTGAAAATTAAAGGATTATTTAGGAATGTTATCGAAAAAGACTCATAAGGAGTGATAGGGAAATGAAAGCGAAAATACTAGATTCACACGCAAAATATCAAGAATGGTTGGATTCGTTACGTGAGTTAACTACTGAACAAGCAATGAGTCCATATGCACCTGGAAAGTGGTCACCTAATGAAATCGTCATGCACTTAGCGGAATGGGATCGTTTTACACAAGAAGAGCGACTACCTAATATGAAAAAAGGTGCAAAACTTGAAAAATTCCCAGCCTTCGAAGAGTTTAATGCAAAGGCTGCAGCACGTGCTCAGAAACAAACATTTGAAGAAACCATCTCTTATGCGAAACAACAACGTAAGCAAATTACGCAAAAGCTTGAAGTGATAGACGAACAGGAATGGACAAAAGAATTTTTCATTGGAGAACATGCTTTGTCGATTCAAAGCTACTTTGCAGATTTTGCGGAACATGATGAACATCACAAGCGACAAATTGAAGGTGTCAGAGGAATTAAATCAAACGAATAGAAAAAAGGCAAAAGAGAACTTCATCTCTTGTGCCTTTTATGTATGACCCCTACGGGATTCGAACCCGTGTTACCGCCGTGAAAGGGCGGTGTCTTAACCGCTTGACCAAGGGGCCTCGTCCCACAAAACGTGGGTCACGCAGTAGTCACATAATATCGTGACAAATTTAGAATGCGTTAAAATAGTATGGCGGCCGAGGGGATCGAACCCCCGACCTCACGGGTATGAACCGTACGCTCTAGCCAGCTGAGCTAGGCCGCCTTTTTGAAGAACATTTTAAATAATACAATCCAATAGATGAAGTGTCAAGATGTCTTTTGAAAACTCTTCACAAATCTTCTGTTTTTTCGTCGAAAAGTTTTTTTGTGTGGTCGTCACGAAAAGACAAACTTTCTTCAATCCCTTCCCTATAATGAACATCATCGTAGTGGAAGGGATTGGTAGCATGAAATCTTGGACAAGTGAAAGTATAGGGAGAAATCATACGTGGACAAGGTGGATCCATGTAATCAAAAAGAAAAAGTTGAAAATTTGGATAGCCAGTCTTGTCCTATTTTTCTCCTTTTTCTTATCGAAAGCGGTTTTATTCGAAGCGGCAGTGCCGTTCTTCTTGCCGGTTTGGGCAGTGGTGGCTCTGCGTTATCCAGCCTTTTTGCCCTTTGTTTGGATAGGGGGGATTTCCGGGAGTTTAACGCTTGGGATCGGTCAAATGATGATTCACCTTCTACAAGTTGGCGGATTCCAGTTGTTCTATAACCTTTTACGCAAGAAAAAGTTAATTCCTCTACAGGTGGCATTAACGGTTTTGATTATTCAACTGGGCTGGCAATGGGTTTCTTATAGTGGGGAAATTCCATTATCCGTATCGTTACTCGTCTTGTATGAGAGTATTTTGTCAGCGATTATGACGGTCTTTCTTTCTCAATTATTTGTTCCGATGCATGCCATATCCACGGCAAAGTGGACATTTGAACGAATTGGTGCGGCAATTATGGTTTGTGCCCTATTATTCACGGGGATGAATGGGTTAGTGATTGGAATGGTTTCGATTCCGTTAATCCTCGTTCATCTGGGTATTTTAATATCCGTTCATATGGGAGGTATTTTCGTAGGAACTGCTGTGGCTACAATTATCGGAACAATATTAAGCATTTCGCAACTATCTTTTAGCGGGATGATTGCGGTCTATGCTTTAACGGGATTGTTTGGGGGACTCTTTCAAAGTAAGGGGCGCATATGGATTTCGATTGGCTCGTTAGGTGCTGCCACCTTTTTCTCGATATATGATGCTTCCTTGCCATTAGACTCTGTTTACTTCGTTTCATTGTCTTGTGCTATTGGCTTATTCTTTTTAGTGCCTTCAGCTTGGTTAACATATGCACAAAACCAATTATTCCCGAAACAGACGTCCGTATTATTTAAGCGTCAACAATGGTTAACCGATCGTGTGAATCATCAATTGCAGGACTTTCAACAATTTGTCGACTTCATTACCCAGTTGGTAAATGATCGTTTTCCAGTTGCAAAAGAAACGGCTGCTACCGAACAAAATGTAGAGTATTCAGTGTGTCATTCTTGTTTTAGACAAACTAAGTGTTGGGGCAATGAAGGGCAAGGTATGTGGCCAATCGTTCAAGATTGGAAAGACATGCGCAATCATGCGAAATCGGGTGTTCGCTATCGGATGAATGAGCGCATTCAAGAAAAATGTGTCCGTTCGAGCGGTCTTATTGAATCGCTAGAAGAAGAATATTCATCTAACAAGTTATCTGGTCATTATGCGCACGGGAAAAAGATGCTTGCTTTTCAATTAAGAGACATGAGTCAGCATGTCAGCGAGTTGATGGCAGATCTTCAATTAAATGACGTTAATCATGAATCAGAAGAAGAAAGAATTTCAAGACATTTGGACGATGCTAAGGTTTCGCATTTTCAAATAGATATATTATCAGAAGAAGCAGGTAATCGAAAAATTGTGTGTTGTATACCACTTAAGCAAGCAGACTGGGAAACGAATCAAATGATTGGTGAACGGCTAATCATCCCAATTCTTCATGAATTATATGATGAACCTTTTGAAATTAGTCGTACTTCTGAAATTTTAGATCCTTTTCCACATATCCAGCTAACGTTCCAATCGGCTGTTCGATTCACTTATGAATATGGTGTTTACAATCGATCGTCTCAAAATACGGTGTATTCAGGAGATACTCACAGTGTTATTCCTTTGCATAAAGGATTAGTTGCTTTTATTTTGTCAGACGGAATGGGACAAAATATTGAAGCATATCAAGAAAGTAGACGCGTGATTCGTCTACTCAGAGAATGCTTACAGCATCATATGAATCCGGAAACAGCAATGCACACCCTGCATTATGTTATGTCGCTAAAACAACATTCTGATTTGTATGCAACAGTGGACTTAGCTTTACTTGATTTACAGCAAGGAAAACTGTGGTCATTTAAAGCAGGAAGTATGTCGACCTATATTTTACGAGGAAACGATTGTTTACGAATTGATAGTCAAAGTGTACCGATTGGATTTTTACCAGCACTGTCTCTGGATGCAGAAGAACGGATCGTAAAAGACGGAGATTTAATCGTCTTGCTATCTGACGGAATGTTTTCCCCTGATTATTCATTAGATGAGCAGGAGGCGGAATTAATTCGGTTGATGAGAAAGCATGAAGGAACACCATGTTCATCATTAGCAGATGTATTAGCAGCTGCATTCGCACGAAAATTCCCTGCAGAAGAAGACGATCGAACCTTACTAGTCGTTCGAGTGAGACATGCCATACCGGAATGGTCACTATTTTCTCCAGCTTATCGAAATATTAAGCGAGAAAGAATGATAAGATAGAGGATATAAACAAGGAGGTGACAAGAAGATGGTTTTTCGGTTAGATGTGTTGAATTATATAAAAAAGCATCACTTAATAAACGAAAAAGACCGTCTTCTTGTCGCTTGTTCAGGAGGAGCGGATTCCGTAGCGCTCCTCACATTTTTATGGAATGAAAGAAAGTCACTTGATATTGAACTTGCTTGTGTACATGCAAACCACGGTTTAAGAGGACTTGAATCTGATGCAGATGAAGATTATGTTAAACAACTTTGTGCAGAATTAAATATTCCGTTTTTTCACAGGACATTGACCATTCAACAGATTGTTGAGGAGACGAAAGGGAATATCCAAGATATTTGTAGACAAGAACGGTATATGTATTTTGAAGAAATTATGGAAAAAAATGATTACACAACCTTAGCAGTAGCACATCATGCTGACGATCAAGCTGAAACCATTTTAATGGGTTTAACGAGAGGTTCTAAAGCGGATGGGATGCCTACTAAAAGGATATTTGCGAATGGGCAATTAATTCGTCCTTTCCTTTCTGTTACTAGAGACCACATAGAAGAATATTTAATGATTTATCAAGTATCGTATCGTGAAGATTCCAGTAATAAAAAAGATACATATACAAGAAATCGAATACGTCATCACATTCTTCCTTTATTGCAAGCAGAAAATCCGAGTGCGACCATTCAGATGACGCGTTGGGCGGAACAACAACAACTTGAAAGTGCATTCCTCGAAACGTTGGCACAAAAAGAATGTGAAGAAATCATCTTGAAAAATTCCGGTTCGTCATTTGAGGTGGATTTACAAAGATTTCAAAGCGTTGCGACTGCTTTACAAAAAAGAGTCATTCTACTACTATTAAATTATCTATATCCAAAGCAAAATATGTGGTTCAGTCAATCGTTAGTCGATCAAATTCATGACCAGTGTCTCGAACGCGACGGTTCAAAAGAAATAGCTCTTCCAAATGGAGGAAAAGTACGCCGTCAATATTCGATGATGCTTTTTTCATTTCCCCAAGAAGATTTACAAATAGATGTGAATTTACGAGAGGTTATGTTTGGTCAATGGATGGATGTCGGCTATGATACACGTATGCGTCTTGAAGAAAGGCAAGAAGAGGAGCTCGAATTCGATGGAGCTTGGTATATCACTTTGAATGAAAAAGAGATGCCATTATCCCTTCGACCTAAAAAAGACGGAGATCGTCTGTTATTACAAGGAATGACGGATCCAAAACGTGTATCACGTATGATGATTGATGAAAAAGTATCAAGGTTTGACCGAGATTCTTTTTTAGTATTAGTTACCAAGGATGATGAATTATTGGGTTTACCAGGACTTCGACTTGGATACCGCTTTTCAAAAACCCCACCAGCTGGCTGGACACATCGAATCGTAATAGAAAATGAGGCACCAAAGCCCAAGGAGGAAGAATTATGTTAGAAAAAGATATCCAAGAAGTTCTGTTATCAGAAGAAATTATACAAACGAAAATTCGTGAATTAGGCGCAGAGCTATCTGCTGATTATAGTGACAAATTCCCACTAGCAATTGGCGTATTAAAAGGTGCAATGCCTTTTATGGCTGATTTAATGAAGCGTATGGACATATACATGGAAGTAGACTTCATGGATGTCTCAAGTTACGGGAATGCGACAGTATCTTCGGGTGAAGTGAAAATCGTCAAAGATTTAAACACAAGCGTTGAAGGTCGCGACATTCTAATCCTTGAAGATATAATCGATAGTGGCCTAACATTAAGCTACTTAGTGGACTTGTTTAAATATCGTAAAGCAAACTCCATCAAAATCGTAACACTTCTTGATAAACCAACTGGCCGAAAAGTTGATTTACATGCTGATTATGTTGGTTTTGAAGTACCTGATGCGTTCGTAGTAGGGTATGGTTTAGATTACATGGAGAAATACCGTAATTTACCATATGTTGGTATTTTGAAAAAAGAGGTTTATTCATTTTAAAAAACCTGCCGTCATTTTGTCAAAGTTTCCGTTTTAAGGTTTGATACGCAAGGCTTTTCGTTGTACGCAAATTTCTTCGTATGATAAGATTACAAATAGTTTTTCTGTATATTTTGTGAGGAGGCTCGGGATGAATCGAATATTTCGATACACCATATTTTATTTATTAATTTTCCTCGTTATTATTGGTATTTTTGGTACATTCAACAGCGGAAAAAACCCAACCAAAGAAATCAATTATGGCGATTTTCTTACTGCTTTAGAAAGTGGTAAAGTAACAGAATTCAGCATGCAACCGGATGCTGATGTTTATGAAGTTCGTGGGAAAATGGAAGGCTATGGCGAAGAAGATGAATTCGTTACCAATATTCCATTAAATAACGACGCTCTTCAAGATGAGATCCGCGAAGCGGCTAAAACGAATGATGTCAATGTGTTAGCAGCACCTGAAACTAGCGGATGGGTGCAATTCTTTACTGGCCTGATTCCATTCATTATCATTTTCATTCTGTTCTTCTTCTTATTGAACCAAGCTCAAGGCGGCGGAAATCGTGTCATGAACTTCGGTAAGAGCAAAGCGAAACTATATGATGATAAGAAAAAAGCGAAGTTTGAAGATGTTGCCGGAGCAGACGAAGAAAAACAAGAGCTTGTTGAAGTTGTTGATTTCTTGAAAGATCCTCGCAAATTTGCAGAAGTCGGAGCGCGTATTCCAAAAGGTATTTTACTAGTTGGACCTCCAGGTACAGGTAAAACATTACTTGCACGTGCAGTTGCAGGTGAAGCAGGCGTACCTTTCTTCTCAATCAGTGGTTCAGACTTTGTTGAAATGTTCGTAGGGGTTGGAGCATCTCGTGTGCGTGACCTTTTTGAAAATGCGAAGAAAAATGCACCATGTATTATTTTCATTGATGAAATTGACGCGGTAGGTCGTCAACGTGGAGCCGGTTTAGGTGGAGGTCACGATGAGCGTGAGCAAACCTTGAATCAGTTACTTGTTGAGATGGATGGATTTGGAGCAAACGAAGGAATTAT
The DNA here is from genome assembly GCF_057785155.1 of Paenisporosarcina sp. Taxonomy (NCBI): domain Bacteria; kingdom Bacillati; phylum Bacillota; class Bacilli; order Caryophanales; family Caryophanaceae; genus Paenisporosarcina; species Paenisporosarcina sp. The sequence continues at coordinate 13,494 of NZ_JBYNRN010000008.1, read as the reverse complement.
TATCGTAGCTGCAACGAACCGTCCTGACATTTTAGATCCAGCACTTCTTCGTCCGGGTCGTTTTGACCGTCAAATTACGGTTGGTCGTCCAGACGTTAAAGGTCGTGAAGCAGTACTTAAAGTTCATGCTCGCAATAAACCTTTAGAAGATCATGTGGATTTAAAAGCGATTGCACAACGTACACCAGGATTCTCTGGTGCAGATTTAGAAAATCTATTAAACGAAGCAGCACTTGTGGCGGCTCGTCGTAATAAAAAGAAAATCGATATGGCAGATATTGATGAAGCTACCGACCGCGTTATTGCGGGACCAGCTAAAACAAACAAAGTTATATCTGAAAAAGAACGTAATATTGTGGCTTGGCATGAAGCGGGTCACGTTGTAATTGGTTTAACATTGGATGATGCTGAAATCGTTCATAAAGTAACGATTGTCCCTCGTGGTCAAGCAGGCGGTTATGCAGTGATGCTTCCAAAAGAAGATCGCTACTTCATGACAAAACCTGAATTATTGGATAAAATTTCGGGATTACTTGGTGGACGTGTTGCTGAAGACATCGTTTTCGGTGAAGTTTCTACTGGTGCTCATAATGACTTCCAACGTGCAACGAGCATTGCTCGTAGCATGGTTACTGAATACGGGATGAGTGACAAACTTGGACCGATGCAGTTTGGTCAAGCGCAAGGAGGAAATGTCTTCCTTGGTCGTGACTTTAACTCTGAACAAAATTATTCGGATGCGATTGCTTATGAAATCGATCAAGAAATGCAACGAATGATTAAAGAGCAGTACGTTCGAACGAAAGAAATTTTAACTGAGAAGCGTGAGCTACTTGATTTAATTGCAACTACATTACTTGAAGTAGAAACACTTGATGCTGCTCAAATTAAACACTTAAAAGATCATGGTACACTTCCTGAACGCGAGTATGAATCTTTAAATGGCAAGACGGAAGAGAAGAAAGATGTTACTAATGATGCGGTTGTCGATTCAACGACAAACGATTCATCTGACATACCAGATGTGACTGGCGCAGCAAACGATCCTTCAACAGGTGATTTACCTTCTGAGGACACAGCAAGTGAACCGTCTAAAGGTATTCAAGAAGATCGTAAATAATCTATAAACCATAAAAGCTGATTGACTTCCTCTTGCGGAGTCAATCAGCTTTTTTCTAATGCTCAAATTATGGTATGATGACTTCGAGAAAAGTCGCGATTCAACTTTATGTGATTTGAGTGGCAAGGATAAGTGAGGGACATAGATGATACTTGTATTAGATACAGGAAACACAAACATTGTTTTAGGGGTTTACGACAAATCTGACCTCATTCATCATTGGCGTATGGAGACAGATCGTTATAAAACGGAAGATGAATATGGCATGCAAGTAAAAGCTTTATTTGACCATGCAGGTATTCAATTTTCTCAAATAGATGGCATTATCATTTCATCCGTCGTTCCACCGATTATGTTTTCTTTGGAGCGCATGTGCCAAAAGTACTTTGGGTTAAAACCATTAGTTGTGGGTCCTGGCGTTAAAACTGGGTTAAATATTAAATACGAAAATCCGAGAGAAGTAGGAGCAGACCGTATTGTGAATGCCGTTGCGGGTATCCATGAATATGGGCCACCACTCATTATCGTCGATTTTGGAACAGCGACAACTTATTGTTATATAAATGAAAAAGGCGAGTATATGGGTGGTGCTATTGCACCAGGTATCGGAATATCGATTGAAGCTTTATTCGCAAGAGCATCGAAACTTCCGAGAATTGAGTTGACCCAGCCAGAACATGTGGTGGGCAAAAATACCATATCTGCGATGCAAGCCGGAATTGTTTATGGCTATGTTGGACAAGTAGAAGGTATTGTTAATCGCATGAAAGCACAAAGTAAGTTAGAACCAACAGTTATTGCTACTGGCGGTATGGCAAGTTTAATATCGGCGGAATCGACTGTTATAGATGTGATTGATCCTTATTTAACATTAAAAGGATTGCACTTAATTTATCAACGAAACCAATAAGAATAGAGGGTTAACCAAATGAATGATTATTTAGTTAGAGCATTAGCGTTTGATGGAAAAGTACGTGCTTTTGCTGTCAAAACAACAGATACAATTGCAGAAGCGCAACAACGCCACGGGACATGGCCAACCGCATCAGCCGCACTAGGTCGTACAATGACTGCAGGCGTTATGATGGGAGCTATGTTAAAAGGTGAAGATAAGTTAACGGTAAAAGTTGAAGGGCAAGGACCAATCGGCGCAATCATCGTTGATAGTAATGCAAAAGGAGAAGTCCGTGGATATGTAACAAATCCTCAAACGCATTTCGATTTGAATGAACACGGAAAATTAGATGTGCGCCGTGCTGTTGGTACGGACGGTATGATTACGATCGTTAAAGATTTAGGCATGCGCGACTTCTTCACAGGGCAAGTGCCGATTGTTTCTGGAGAATTGGGAGAAGATTTCACATACTATTTCGCAGCATCAGAGCAAGTGCCTTCCTCAGTGGGATTAGGGGTTTTAGTGAATCCGGATAATACAATTTTAGCTTCAGGTGGGTTCATTATTCAATTAATGCCTGGAATTGAAGACGAAACCATCACGGTTATTGAAGAGAAATTAAGTAAGATGGAACCAGTTTCCAAATTATTGGATAAAGGCTTATCACCTGAACAATTGTTACAAGAAATTTTAGGTGAAGAGAATGTGGAGATATTAGAGCAAATGCCAGTTATGTTCGACTGCAATTGTTCAAAAGAGCGATTTGGAACGGCCATTTTAAGCTTAGGAGAATCAGAAATTCGTGAAATGATTGAAGATGACGGCCAAGCTGAAGCGCAGTGTCACTTCTGTATGGAAACGTATCACTATTCTGAAACGGAATTGGAAGCCTATATCGATGAGATCAAGTCATAATCGCGAGCGTCGACCTGAACCAGGTCGACCAACAAAAAAGACGTTAAAAACAAAACCTGTATTGGTTGTACTAGGTTTGTTGTTAGCTGGTAACCTTTTATGGTTTATCGCTTGGTTAATACCGAATGGACCTTCTGGTGGAAATGAAGAAGTAGCTTCTGTTGACGGAAATCCCATTACACGTGAAGATTGGCTCGTTGCAATGGAAGAGCAATATGGCCAAGAAACTCTTTTGGAATTAGTGAATTCGAAAGTGATGGAAACGGCTGCTAAAAAGTACGATATCAACGTGAGTGAAGAAGAAATCGACTTAGAATTAGCACTAATCCGTTCAGCTCAAGATGCTTCCGATTCTTCTCTTCAGGCGTTAAATGGAGAGGTTCAAAGACAAAAAATCCGATCTCAACTCATATTAGATAAGGTTTTAACGAAAGACATCGTGATTAATGACGACGAAATCGAATCCTTTTTCAAAGAAAATCAAGCGCTCTATAATATTCCGACAACCTACCGAACACGAATGATGATTCTTCCGACTGCTGATGAAGCGAAATCGGCAGTTAAGGAACTGGATAACGGTTCTTCTTTTGATGTATTGGCAAGAGAACGATCACTAGATAGTGCATCTGCTAGTTTAGGAGGCGATATTGGATACATTACGTCCCAACAGGAAAATATGGATCCAGCCATTATCGATGCAGCCACCAAACTGAAAGCGGGCGAGTGGAGCGACTCTATTAATCTAGAGGATGGACGAATTGCAGTTGTTTATGTAGAAGACGTAGCCGAAGGAAACTCGTTTAAATACGATCAAGTAAAAGATCATATTAAACGTGAGTTAGCGCTTGAGCAATTACCTCAATCGGTATCACCAGAAGCTTTTTGGAAAGAATTCGACACCGAATGGTTTTATAGTGAATAAAATCTATTCATTGAATACAATGTTACAAGATTCGAAGAGAGTCTGCTTCTAAATCTCTTCGATATGGGAATAGAGTTTTACTAGATGAGCAGTTTTCTGAAGTCTTTCAGAAGACTGCTTTTGTTGACAGAATATAATAATTATTGATACGATTGCATATAATAAAACCCATTAACATACTTGGGATTAGGAGTGAGCGCATGGTTCGCATTGGTAATTCAGTTACGGATTTAGTAGGAAAAACCCCTATCGTAAAGTTAAATCGTTTAACGGGTCCTGAAGACGCAGAAATTTATTTAAAACTAGAATATTTTAATCCGGGGAGTAGCGTGAAAGACCGTATTGCCCTTTCGATGATAGAAGCAGCAGAACAAAACGGAGATATTAAACTCGGTGATACCATCATTGAACCAACAAGTGGGAACACGGGTATTGGGATTGCAATGATTGCAGCCGCTAAAGGTTATAAGACGGTTTTAGTTATGCCAGAAACCATGAGTTTAGAGCGACGCAACTTGCTTCGAGCTTATGGAGCTGACCTAATATTAACTCCTGGACCAGACGGCATGAAAGGCGCAATTGCTAAAGCTACAGAATTAGCAGAAGAAAATGGTTGGTTTATGCCACAACAATTTAACAACGAAGCAAACCCTGAAGTGCACCGATTAACAACAGGCCCTGAAATTGTAGAAGCAATGGATCATTTAGACGCTTTTATTTCTGGGATTGGCACAGGTGGAACGATTACTGGTGCAGGCGGTGTCCTGAAAAAGAACTTCCCGGGTATTGAAATTGTTGCAGTTGAACCAAAGGACTCGGCAATTCTATCAGGTGGTCAACCAGGACCGCATAAAATTCAAGGGATTGGTGCTGGATTTGTCCCTGAAATTTTAGACACAAAAATTTACGATACAATCATTCAAGTATCGAATGAGGACGCTTATGAAACAGCGCGGAAAGTCGCACGTGAAGAAGGTATTTTAGGTGGCGTATCTTCAGGTGCTGCTATATATGCGGCAGTTGAAGTGGCTAAACGACTTGGAAAAGGCAAAAAAGTCTTGGCTATCCTTCCATCAAACGGTGAGCGTTATTTGAGTACACCACTTTATCAATTTGAAGATTAATAAGACAGATATGTGTGGTCCCAAAAGTCATGAGGTGACTTTTAGGGACCGTTTTCTCTATATTGAGAGAAGTGGCGGAATTCATGGAAATGGGCGTTTTGGAACACCATTGGCCGCTTTCCTTACTCTTGCGATTACTATTTAGAATACAAAACATTCGATGTTCCACTCTGGCTCTAAAGTTCGAACATTATTAAATTCATATTTACAGCGATTTCTGTTGATTTGGAATGGAGGTGGCGACTCCGGCGGAAACAGCACGAACTGAAGACCCTGGACCGAGCAGTGCGAGGGAAGCGGCTGAAGTCGTGCCCGCGGAAAGCGTCCACCGCAATGGAAATCAACATTTTCAATGGTCTGAGGAGGGAACGGAAACGTTCTCTCTTTTTTAATTGTGTGGGAAAAGTGAATTTTTGAATGTGCTGGGTGAAATGGAGAATGAGCCTGACGAATTCTAGAATAGCACTTCCGAAATGGAGAATTGACCGGTCAAAATCTAGAATGTAACGAGTGAAATCTAGAATCCACTCAAATCACCTCGCCTCAAACGAAGTACTATGCTTTTTTTGTAGCGTTTTGACAGCGATTCACGATAAGATGATAGCAACAATTGTATTCAGGAGGAGTTTGAATATGGAGCGTGTTCCATTACATACAGCATCTATGACTTGTTCAAAAGATGAGTTTTATGATGCATACAAAGAACTGACGAAAAATGAATCACATCATATATTACTTGAAAGCGGAAGAGGCGGGCATTTGTGTGTCGCTGGTTGGAATCCGTTAGCTGTTGTGAAATCTGTTCATGCAGGTTTACATATTGAATGGCGAGACGGTTCATCCGAAAATCGAATGGGAGAACCCTTACATTTAGTAGAGCAATTAGTGGCTGAACATGGATTTGCACATCAAGCTCATTTGCCAGACTTCCAAGGAGGAGCCGCTGGTTTTATTACCTATGATTACGCTCGTCAAATCGAAGTGTTGCCAAATGAAACGGAAGACGATTTAGAAATTCCTGATATTTACTTTTACTTACTTGATCAATGGGCAGTTTTAGATGTAACGAAAGAACAGCTTCATTTGATGAGTTTGGCATCTAGTCCATCTACATTAGATGAAGATATCGAGCGGTGGAAAATTGCTGTGAAACAAGGCTTTGAAACACGCGTTTTTTCACCGGGAGTTGGAACTGAAGTTAGAGAAGATCATGCAGAGTTACATGTATCCGTGACGGGTCCTGTATTTGAAGAGGCTGTGAGACGAATTCAATCGTATATTGAGCAGGGCGATGTATTCCAAGTGAATCTATCGGTTCGCCAGTCTAAAGCATTATCCGTGTCACCAATTTCGATGTATGAGGCGTTACGTTCATTTAACCCTTCGCCATATATGGCTTTTATTCAGTCACCTGATTTTGCGGTCGTTTCAGGGTCGCCTGAACTACTTGTTAAGAAAAAAGGCGAAGAATTATCGACAAGACCGATTGCTGGAACTCGTCCTCGTGGAAAAGATGAAGCGGAAGATGAATTGCTTGCAAAAGAATTAATAGATAACGAAAAAGAACGTGCAGAGCACGTGATGTTAGTGGATTTAGAGCGCAATGACCTAGGTCGTGTATCCGCATATGGATCGGTCGAAGTGAATGAATTCATGGTCATCGAGAAGTATTCGCACGTGATGCACATTGTTTCAAACGTAAGAGGAACACTAGCACCAAATACTTCTAACGCAGAAGTTGTTCGTGCGGTATTCCCAGGTGGGACCATCACTGGCGCGCCAAAAATTCGTACGATGGAAATTATCGAAGAGTTAGAACCTGTTCGACGTGGGTTGTACACAGGCTCGATTGGCTGGTTCGGTTACAACGGTGATTTAGAGTTCAACATTGTCATTCGCACGGCCTTTATTAAAGATGGCATGGCACATATCCAAGCTGGAGCGGGAATTGTTATCGACTCAATCCCAGAGAATGAATACATTGAATCGTTAAATAAAGCAAAAGCGGTTTGGCAAGCGAAAGCGATGGCAGAAGGAGTGGGCAGTGTATGATTTTAATGATTGATAATTACGATTCATTCACTTATAACCTCGTACAATATTTTGGAGAGCTTGGTCAAGAGCTTGTTGTTAAAAGAAATGATGAATTAACACTCGAACAAATCGAAAAGATGAACCCAGCTATGATCGTCGTTTCACCAGGTCCATGTAGCCCGAACGAAGCAGGGATTAGTTTACGAGTGATTGAACACTTCGCAGGAAAAATCCCGATTTTCGGCGTCTGTCTAGGACATCAATCAATCGGACAAGCCTTCGGTGGGAACGTAATTCGTGCTGAGCGATTAATGCACGGGAAAACCTCGCTTATGCATCATGATGGCAAAGGGGTTAATGCAGGGATGCCAAATCCTTTCCACGCGACACGCTATCATTCATTAATCGTAGAAAAAGAAAGTCTACCTGACTGTTTAGAAGTCACTTCTTGGACAGATGAAGGGGAAATCATGGGACTTCGACATCGTGAATTAGCGGTTGAGGGTGTTCAATATCATCCGGAATCGATTATGACCGAACAAGGCAAAAAGTTATTGCAGAACTTTATTCAAACATATTGCCATACGGCAAAGAAGCAGGAAGTGTAATGTGGACATGGATGAACGGGGAATTTATAAAAGCGGAAGATCTTCGCATTTCCCCGTTTGACCACGGCTTTTTATATGGCCTCGGTTTTTTTGAGACCTTCCGTACGTATAACGGTAAAATCTTTTTAGCTGAAGAGCACTTAATGCGTTTAAAGCAAGCTCTCGCTGATTTTCATTTACAGGTAGAACTGGATGTACAGATGATTTCTGACATTGTGAAGGAACTAAATCATCGCGCTAACGGTGAAGATGGCTATTTTCGGTTGAATGTTTCAGCCGGAGTTCATGACATTGGTTTGCAACCGTCTGAATACCAAAATCCAACGGTCATTCTATTTCGAAAACCTCTTCCAGTCAGTGTTAGAGGTACTGAAAAAACAGCTGTATGGTTAGAAACGAGGCGTAATACACCGGAAAGCGCTACTCGACATAAGTCTCACCATTACGCGAATAACGTTCGTGCACGTTTAGAACTCCCTTCTTTAGCGGTGCATGAAGGGTTCTTTTTAACGGAGGATGGTTTTGTTGCGGAAGGTATAACATCGAATATTTTTTGGGTTCGTGATGGCGTTTTATTTACGCCGTCGTTAGAAACAGGCATACTCGCTGGAACCACTCGTTCATGGGTGATTCAGTCTGCACATTCAATGGGTGTCGAAGTAATCGAGGGTTTATTCGAACCGAATGATTTAGAACAGGCAACTGAAGTCTTTGTAACCAACGCCGTTCAAGAATTAGTGCCAATAAAAACACTAGAATCTACAACCTTCGCTGGCAATGAAGGAACAGTTTATAAGAAGTTGCACCAACAGTACATCCAACAAGTGAACGAGTTAGAATAGGAGCGATCACCATGCAATTAGCACATTACACCAAACGATTTGAACAAAACGGAACGGTTCTAGATTTTCATAAAGAAACAATCGTGATGGGGATTCTGAATGTAACCCCGGATTCATTTTCAGATGGTGGTCAATTCGATGCGATTGATGCGGCGATTTTGCATGCTAAGCAAATGGTGAATGACGGAGCTAAAATCATTGATATTGGCGGAGAATCAACACGCCCTGGACATGACCCGGTTTCTGCAGAGCAAGAAATTGCTCGCGTTATTCCAGTCATTCAGGCATTAAGTAAGGAATTAGACGTGATGATTTCGATCGATACATATAAAGCTGAAGTTGCTGAACAAGCTATTTTGGCAGGGGCTCATATGATTAACGACGTTTGGGGAGCGAAGAAAGAACCGGCCATCGTTCATGTAGCGGCGAAGTATCAAGTCCCGATTATACTGATGCATAATCGCGAAAATACCGAATACAACGATTTTTGGAATGATGTAAGAAGCGACTTAGAAGAAAGTGTGCAACTTGCTAAAGATGCTGGAGTAGCGGAAGAACATATTTGGCTAGATCCAGGAATTGGTTTTGGGAAAACGACAGAACAGAATATTTGGATGATGCAGCATCTTTCCGATTTAGCTGAGATGGGATATCCAGTACTTCTAGGGACATCGAAGAAATCGATGATTGGCAATGTATTGGACCTACCTGTTTCTGAACGTTTAGAAGGAACAGCGGCGACAGTAAGTTATGGTGTTATGAATGGTTGTCATATTATGCGTGTCCATGACGTAAAAGGAATTGTGCGTACTGTAAAAATGATGGACGTATTAACTGGAAAACAAGTATTCGTAGAAAAGTAAGGGGGCCGCTTGTATGGATTATATTCATGTGAATGAAATGGAGTTTTGGGGATACCATGGTGTATTTCCTGAAGAAACGAAATTAGGTCAACGATTTCGTGTTAGTTTATCGTTAGCACTTTCATTAAAAGAAGCTGGCGAAACGGATCAATTAGAAAAAACCGTCAATTATGCCGAGGCATTCAACATTTGCCGTGACATCGTTGAGGGAGAACCTGTGAAATTAGTTGAAACCGTAGCAGAGCGAATCGCTAACGAGGTTTTATCTTCTTTTAAAGGACTGGTTAAAGGCTGTAAAGTGGTGTTAATAAAACCAGATCCTCCGATACCGGGACACTATAAATCCGTTTCGATTGAAATTACACGCGGAGAATTTGTATGAATACAGCGTACTTATCTTTAGGTTCGAATATTGGAGACCGTCTGGATATGTTGCAAGAAGCGGTCCGTATTGTAATGAACCAAGAAGACCTTCATATTTCGAAAATATCATCTGTATATGAAACAGCCCCTGTTGGTTTTACCGATCAAGCTTCGTTTCTAAATATGGTGGTCGAAGTGCAGAGTAATTTATCGGCGTTCAAAATATTGTCAATATGTTTAGAAACTGAACAAGTTCTAGGACGTATCCGGGAATTTAGATGGGGGCCAAGATGCATTGACCTTGACATTTTGCTTTATAATGATGAAAATATGGAGTCAGAGAATTTAATTATCCCTCATCCACGTATGCATGAGAGAGGTTTTGTTCTCATTCCTTTATTAGAACTGAATCCTAACTTAAATCATCCGATTACGGGTGTGCCTTTCCGTCAGTATGTGGAAGAGCAGAAAGAAGGCGTGCACTTATGGAAAACATTCGATGGGGTAGACGTATTCGTGCATTCAGAAAATTAAAGGCGATTAAACAAACGGATTTTGCCAAACGAATTGGCATATCAACATCCGTGGTAGGACAGATTGAACGTGGAACTCGAGTACCGACAGAAGAACAATTACAAATAATGGCTTCCGAGCTGCATATAGAGGTAGAAGAGTTACTAGGTGAAACAAGTCAAAAAGGAAAGGAGGAGAAATATTGACTAAAATGAGTGAAAAACCTTTTCAAATTGGTAACCATGTCATGGATAACCGAGTTGTTCTAGCGCCGATGGCTGGAATTTGTAACTCAGCATTCCGTTTGACAGTTAAAGAATTTGGGGCTGGACTTGTTTATGCAGAGATGATCAGTGACAAGGGCATCGTGCAAAAAAACGAAAGAACCATGAATATGTTATATATTGATGAACGTGAAAATCCATTGTCACTTCAAATTTTTGGAGGCGACAAAGAAACATTGGTTGAAGCGGCAAAGTATGTTGACCAAAATACCAATGCAGATATTATCGATATCAATATGGGATGTCCAGTTTCTAAAATTATTAAATGTGAAGCGGGAGCGAAACTATTATTAGATCCAGAAAAGATCTATGAAATGGTGGCTGCTGTTGTTGATAACGTGAAGAAACCCGTCAGCGTTAAAATGCGTACAGGGTGGGACTTAGACCACTTATATGCAGTTCAAAATGCACAAGCAATAGAACGTGCTGGGGGATCAGCGGTAGCTGTTCACGGACGTACACGTGTTCAAATGTATGAAGGGCACGCAGATTGGGATATCATTCGCCAAGTAAAGGAAAACGTTAATATTCCAGTAATTGGTAACGGTGATGTTGAAACTCCTCAAGATGCAAAGCGCATGCTTGAGCAAACTGGTGTTGATGGTGTTATGATTGGACGTGCAGCTTTAGGAGATCCATGGATGATTTATCGTACGGTCGAATATTTAGAATCTGGTGAATTAAAACCTGAACCTTCTGTACGTGAAAAGATGGATGTTTGTTTATTACACTTCGAACGCTTACTTGCACTGAAAGGTGAAAACATCGCTGTTCGTGAAATGAGAAAACATGCTTCTTGGTACTTAAAAGGGATTCGTGGAAACGGTAAAGCCCGTAACCTAATTAATCAAACAGAATCGGCACAAGAATTCCGTGCATTCATTAATGACTTCGCTGAAGAGCACATGACTCTCGACCGCGAACTTGAAGTAAGTATCGTATAAAACTCGAAAGAGCTGTCACATTTTCTGTGATAGCTCTTTTATATAGAAGATATAATCTTCGGAATTATAGAAATTCATACAGAATTATAGGAAAAACGCGATTAAGCGTGAAGACCTTTGTGAAATTGTGTACAATAAGTTCATTATGTATGGCTAATCGGAGCTATCAAAGAAAAAAGGAGTGAAATGAATATGTCTCATTTAGATGAATTAAACGATCAACTTTTGGTGAGACGCCAAAAGATGACTTCTATAAGTGAAAGTGGGCTTGACCCGTTTGGTGGTCGTTTTGAAAGAACGCATTTATCAGAAGAGGTACGATCTGAATTTGAAGCAATATCAAAAGAAGATTTAGAAGACCAAGGTCATGAAGTAACAATTGCCGGTAGAATCATGACAAAACGCGGAAAAGGGAAAGCTGGATTTGCTCATCTTCAAGATTTTAGTGGTCAAATTCAAATTTATGTTCGTAAAGATGCGATTGGTGAGGAAGCTTATCATTTATTCGACACAGCTGACTTAGGTGACATCGTTGGAATTACAGGAACAGTATTCCGTACTCAAGTAGGAGAACTTTCTGTAAAAGCGAAAGAGTTCACGTTCTTAACAAAAGCACTTCGTCCAATGCCGGAGAAGTTCCACGGCTTAAAAGATGTAGAACAACGCTACCGTCAACGTTATTTAGACTTAATGACGAGTGATGATAGCAAACAAACATTTATTACTCGTAGTCGTATTATCCAATCCATGCGTCGTTATTTAGATGGCGAAGGCTTCTTAGAAGTAGAAACACCTTTAATGCATTCAATTGCAGGTGGAGCGTCTGCTCGTCCATTTATTACGCATCACAATGCACTTGATATGACATTGTATATGCGTATTGCAATTGAACTTCATTTGAAACGCCTAATTGTTGGCGGTTTAGAGAAAGTATACGAGATTGGTCGCGTATTCCGTAATGAAGGGATTTCGACTCGTCACAATCCAGAGTTTACGATGCTTGAACTTTACGAAGCGTATGCTGACTATAAAGATATTATGGCTTTAACTGAAAATGTCATCTCTCACGTTGCACAAGATGTTCTAGGAACAACGAAGGTTATGTATGGAGAAGATGAAATTGATTTGTCACCAGGTTGGAAACGACTTCACATGGCTGATGCTGTAAAAGATGCTACAGGAGTAGACTTCTGGGCACCGGTAACTAAAGAACAAGCTCACGCTCTTGCTAAAGAACATGGTGTTGATGTGAAACCTACTATGGAAGCGGGACATATCTTAAATGAATTCTTCGAGCAAAAAGTAGAAGAAACATTAGTTCAACCTACATTTGTGTTTGGTCATCCAGTAGAGATTTCTCCGTTAGCGAAGAAAAATCCTGAAGATGGTCGCTTCACAGATCGTTTTGAATTATTTATTGTTCGTCGTGAGCACGCAAATGCTTTCACGGAATTAAATGATCCGATCGATCAACGTCAACGATTCGAAGCTCAACTTGTCGAGAAAGAAGAAGGCAACGATGAAGCGCATGAAATGGATGATGATTTCATTGAAGCTTTGGAATACGGTATGCCACCAACAGGTGGATTAGGAATCGGTATTGACCGATTGATTATGTTATTAACAAACTCTCCTTCAATTAGAGATGTTTTATTATTCCCTCAAATGCGTCATCGCGACTAACATTTATAGAAAAGCTAGAAGAAATTCTAGCTTTTTATTTTTTTTGTAAAAAAGGGGTTGCCACTGCTTTTATATGGTGGTATATTAATCAAGTTGCTAATTTGAGTGCAACGTTGAAACGAAAAATGTTAATAAAAGTTGTTGACATTGAATTTCAAATTTGTTATTATATTAAAGTTGCTGTCGCGAGAGTGACCAACAAATGAACCTTGAAAACTGAACAGCAAAACGTCAACGAAATATAGCGATGATCGCTTTGGCGATCGGAGCAAAAACGTTTTCTTCCGCCGACACCTGTCGGTATCGAAAACAAACTTGAACTTAAACGTTCATTATAAACGTCAAAATTTTTGACGCCAGCAACAAAGTCGAGCTAATCGACTC
>NZ_JBYNRN010000007.1:0-141484 GCF_057785155.1 Paenisporosarcina sp. | reverse complement strand
TCACGGAAACAAATACGGCAAAGTTTAAATTTACGTAAGACCGAATGCGGACGACCGCAACGTTCACAACGTGTGTAAGCTTGTACATTATGCTTTGGCGTGCGCTTTTGTTTAGCGATCATTGATTTTTTAGCCACGTTTACGCCTCCCTTATGTTTACTTTTGGAACGGCATTCCGAATTGTGATAATAACTCACGAGCTTCTTCGTCAGAGTTCGCAGTTGTTACAATTACGATATCCATACCGCGTACTTTTGACACTTTATCATAGTCGATTTCAGGGAAGATCAATTGTTCTTTCACACCTAATGTGTAGTTACCGCGACCGTCGAATGCTTTTTTAGAAACACCGCGGAAATCACGTACACGTGGTAGAGAGATTGCAATTAATTTGTCCAAGAAGTCGTACATACGCTCACCGCGTAATGTTACTTTACAGCCGATTGGCATACCTTCACGAAGACGGAAGCCAGCTATAGATTTCTTAGCTTTAGTTACAACAGGTTTTTGACCTGTAATGATTGTTAATTCTTCAACAGCTGCATCTAGTGCTTTAGTGTTTTGAACAGCATCACCAACACCCATGTTGATTACGATTTTGTTTACTTGTGGCACTTGCATAACTGATTTGTATTCAAACTTGCTCATTAGAGCAGGAGAAACTTCCTTAAGAAATTTTTCTTTTAGGCGGTTCATGTGTGTACCTCCCTTCTTCTTTTACTTATTTATCTATTGTTTCGCCTGATTTTTTTGCAACACGAACTTTTTTGCCATCTTCCACTTTATAACTTACGCGAGTCGGCTCGCCTGATTTAGGGTCGATTAACATAACGTTCGATACGTGAATTGATGCCTCTTGGCTTACAATTCCACCTTGTGGATTTGCCTGGTTTGGTTTCATATGCTTTTTCACAAGATTCAAACCTTCAACTATTACGCGGTCTGTTTTTGGGAATGAAGCAATGATTGTACCAGTTTTGCCTTTTGCTTTACCTGAGATCACCATAACTTTGTCGCCTTTTTTAACATGCATTCTGTCGCACCTCCTTGTTTAGCACTTTCACCTTAATTAAAGAACTTCCGGAGCTAAAGATACGATTTTCATGAAGCTATTGTCACGTAATTCACGTGCAACAGGTCCGAAAATACGAGTTCCGCGCGGGCCTTTATCGTCCTTGATAATAACGCATGCGTTTTCATCAAATTTGATATAAGTTCCGTCTTTACGGCGTACACCGCTTTTAGTGCGAACGATAACGGCTTTAACGACGTCACCTTTCTTGACAACGCCACCTGGTGTTGCTTTCTTAACTGTACACACGACTACATCGCCGATGTTAGCAGTTTTACGGCCAGAACCACCAAGCACTTTAATTGTTAAAACTTCACGTGCACCTGAGTTGTCAGCAACTTTCATACGACTCTCTTGTTGGATCACTTAGGTAACCTCCTCTCGGAATATGGTCTGTTCCGAACTATATTATTTAAATTACTACCGCTTTTTCTACAACTTCCATTAGACGGAAACGTTTTGTAGCAGACAACGGACGAGTTTCCATGATACGAACTACGTCGCCTAATTTAGCTTCGTTTAGCTCATCATGCGCCTTGAACTTTTTAGAGTATTTAACACGCTTACCGTAAAGTTTATGCTTTTTATATGTTTCAATCATAACAGTTACAGTTTTGTCCATTTTGTCTGAAACAACACGGCCCGTGTATACTTTGCGTTGGTTACGCTCAGTCATGCTCGAAAACCTCCTTTATCAGTTATTTGCACTGATTTCTCTTTCACGAATCACAGTTTTCATACGCGCAATAGCTTTACGTACTTGGCTAATGCGTGCTGTGTTTTCTAATTGACCAGTCGCTAATTGGAAGCGAAGGTTAAAAAGCTCTTCTTTCAGTGATTTCACTTTTTGTTCGATTTCTGCAGTGGTAAGGTCACGGAGTTCATTAGCTTTCATTAGATTCACCACCAATTTCTTCACGTTTAATGATTTTACATTTCACAGGAAGCTTATGAGCTGCAAGTCGAAGTGCTTCGCGTGCTACCTCTTCAGTGACACCCGCGATTTCGAACATTACTTTTCCTGGTTTAACTACTGCTACCCATCCCTCAGGTGAACCTTTACCAGAACCCATTCGAACTTCTAGAGGCTTTTTAGTATAAGGTTTATGTGGGAAAATTTTAATCCAAACTTTACCGCCACGTTTCATGTAACGTGTCATCGCAATACGAGATGCTTCGATCTGACGGTTAGTAATCCAGCTAGCTTCAACAGCTTGTAAGCCGAATTCACCAAAAGTTACTTCTTTACCGCCTTTTGCTTCTCCGCGCATTTTTCCACGGTGTTCGCGACGATATTTAACGCGTTTAGGCATTAACATATTATTTGCCTCCTTCCACAGATTTCTTCTTAACTGGAAGGACTTCACCACGATAGATCCAAACTTTAACACCAAGCTTACCATAAGTTGTGTCAGCTTCAGCATGTGCATAATCAATGTCAGCACGTAAAGTATGAAGTGGTACAGTTCCTTCACTGTAGTGCTCAGCACGCGCAATATCAGCGCCGCCTAGACGTCCAGATACTTGAGTTTTAATACCTTTAGCGCCAGAACGCATTGTTCGTTGTAATGATTGTTTTTGTGCACGACGGAAAGATACACGATTTTCTAATTGACGAGCAATGTTCTCAGCAACTAATTTCGCATCTAAATCCGGACGTTTAATTTCCACAATGTTAATGTGGACACGCTTGCCAGTAGTTGCATTGAGGTTTTTACGTAGTGCTTCCACTTCCGTACCACCTTTACCAATAACCATACCTGGTTTAGCAGTGTGAATAGTAACGTTAACACGGTTTGCAGCGCGCTCGATTTCAACTTTAGAAACAGATGCTTCTTTCAAACGTGTTTCGATATATCCACGAATTTTTAAATCTTCATGAAGGAATGTCGCATAGTCTTTTTCTGCATACCATTTTGACTCCCAATCACGAATAATGCCTATACGCAATCCTATTGGATGTACTTTTTGACCCACGAATTATCCCTCCTTCTTCTCAGTTACCACGATTGTAATGTGGCTTGTGCGCTTGTTGATTGCACTTGCACGCCCCATAGCACGTGGACGGAAACGTTTTAATGTTGGACCTTCATCAACAAAAACTTCAGAAATAACTAGTTTATTCATATCTAAATCTAAGTTGTGCTCAGCATTTGCAACCGCAGATTTCAATAGTTTTTCAACTACTGGTGATGCGGCCTTTGGTGTAAGGCGCAAAATCGCAACTGCTTCACCGATTTGCTTGCCTCGGATTAAATCAACGACTAATCGTACTTTACGAGGGGCAATACGCACTGTTCTAAGAATAGCTTTAGCTTGCATTA
This sequence comes from Paenisporosarcina sp., assembly GCF_057785155.1. NCBI lineage: Bacteria > Bacillati > Bacillota > Bacilli > Caryophanales > Caryophanaceae > Paenisporosarcina > Paenisporosarcina sp. The sequence continues at coordinate 138,088 of NZ_JBYNRN010000007.1, read as the reverse complement.
GGATATCCTCCTCTCAATTAGCGTTTTGTTTTTTTATCGTCATTGCCGTGGCCTCTATAAGCACGTGTAGGTGCGAATTCGCCCAATTTATGTCCTACCATATCTTCAGTCACATATACAGGAACGTGTTTACGTCCATCATATACTGCGATTGTTAATCCGATAAAAGTCGGGAATATTGTTGAACGGCGAGACCAGGTTTTGATCACTTGTTTTTTCTCAGAATCCTTTTGTGCGTCAACCTTCTTCATTAGATGGTCATCAACAAAAGGTCCTTTTTTCAAGCTACGGCCCATTTTGGAACCTCCCTCAGTGATATCGCTACGGCTCTTTGTGCGAACCGCAGATGAATCACTTTATTTTTTAGCGTTACTACGACGAACGATAAATTTGTCTGACTTGTTTTTCTTTTTACGAGTTTTGTAACCAAGAGTTGGTTTACCCCACGGAGTCATTGGAGACTTACGTCCGATTGGAGATTTACCTTCACCACCACCGTGTGGATGGTCGTTCGGGTTCATTACAGATCCACGTACAGTTGGGCGTTTACCTAACCAACGATTACGACCCGCTTTACCAATGTTGATTAATTCGTGTTGTTCATTACCAACTTGACCAATTGTAGCGCGACAAGTTCCTAAGATCATACGAACCTCACCAGATTGAAGACGAATAATTACATACTTGTCTTCTTTACCTAGTACTTGAGCAGAAGTACCAGCAGAACGAACTAATTGTCCACCTTTACCTGGCTTCATTTCAATGTTATGGATTGTAGAACCCATAGGAATGTTTTGTAATGGTAATGCGTTACCCGGTTTGATATCAGCTTCAGGACCTGACATAATCATAACGCCAACTTCTAATCCTTTTGCTGCTAGGATGTAACGTTTTTCACCATCAACATAGTTGATTAATGCGATGTTTGCAGAGCGGTTTGGATCGTACTCAATAGTAGCAACGCGTCCTGGAATGCCATCTTTATTTCGTTTGAAATCGATAACACGATATTGACGCTTATGGCCGCCACCTTGATGACGAACAGTTAACTTACCTTGGTTATTACGGCCGCCTTTACGTTTGACAGGTTGAAGCAATGATTTCTCAGGCTTGTTAGTCGTGATTTCAGCGAAATCCGAAGTTGTCATGTTACGTCGACCGTTGGAGGTAGGTTTGTACTTTTTAATCGCCATGTTTATTCCCTCCTTCTTATTAGTTCAATTTGAATCCTGTATGGATTAAACCTCGAATAATTCGATGTCTTTACTTTCAGCAGTTAACTTAACAATAGCTTTACGGCGCTTGTTAGTATATCCACCAAATTTACCAACGCGTTTGAATTTACCTTTGTAGTTCATGATGTTAACTTTCTCAACATCTACTCCAAAGATTTCTTCGATTGCGTGTTTACCTTGAGTTTTGTTGGCGCGAGTGTCCACTAAGAAAGTGTACTTTTTCTCTTCCATTACTTCAGAAGAACGCTCGGTAATGACCGGACGTTTAATAATATCACGTGCTTCCATTATCCTAGCACCTCCTCGATTTTCTCTACTGCAGCTTTTGTCACAACAATTTTGTCATGTCCAAGTAAGTCAAGAACATTAATGCCTGTTGCTGATACTACTGATACTCCTGGGATGTTACGAGCAGATTTTGCTACGTTTTCATCAAGTTCAGCAATAACGAACAAAGCTTTTTTCTCGATTGAAAGGTCTTTCAACACTTTCAAGAAATCTTTTGTTTTTGGTGTGTCGAAGATTAAGCTTTCAAGAACGATGAAGTTCTGTTCTAACACTTTCGCAGAAAGAGCTGAACGAAGAGCTAAGCGACGAACCTTTTTCGGTAGTTTGTAGCTGTAGCTACGTGGAACTGGACCGAAAACAACACCACCACCACGCCATTGTGGAGAGCGAATCGAACCTTGACGAGCACGACCTGTTCCTTTTTGTTTCCATGGCTTACGTCCACCACCAGCAACTTCAGAACGGTTTTTAACTTTATGATTACCTTGACGTAGTGAAGCTCGTTGAGAGATTACTGCATCAAATAATACATTATTGTTTGGAGCGATTCCGAAAACCGCATCGTTTAATTCGATTTCACCAACAGATGAACCTGTTTGGTTAAGTAAAGATACCTTTGGCATTCCTGTTTCCTCCTTTCTCTATTTATTAGTTAGCTTTGATAGCAGTTTTTACTACTACTAATGCTTTACGAGAACCAGGAACATTACCTTTAACAAGTAGCAAGTTACGATCAGCATCAACTTTTACGATTTCTAAGTTTTGGATCGTCACCATAGTGCCACCCATTTGACCAGGTAATTTCTTTTGTTTAAATACGCGGTTCGGAGCAACTGGCCCCATTGAACCAGGACGGCGGTGGTAACGAGATCCGTGGGCCATAGGTCCGCGAGATTGGTTGTGGCGTTTAATAACACCTTGGAAACCTTTACCTTTTGTTACGCCTGAAACATCCACTATATCGCCTTCTGTGAAACTTTCAACCTTGACTTCTTGACCAACTTCGTACTCAGCTATATTCAAGCCGCGGAATTCACGGATGAAGCGCTTAGGAGTAGTGCTTGCTTTTGCTACATGTCCTTTTGCTGGTTTGTTAGAAAGCTTTTCACGCTTATCTTCAAAACCTAACTGGATTGATTCGTAGCCGTCTGTTTCAACTGATTTCTTTTGAAGCACTATGTTTGGAGAAGCTTCAATTACAGTTACAGGGATTAAGTCACCGTTCTCAGCAAATACTTGCGTCATACCGATTTTTCTACCTAAGATTCCTTTGGTCATTTGTCACACCTCCTACATTAATTGTTTGTTCATTTCTATTTGTCGTTCACCATTAAAGTTTGATTTCAATGTCAACGCCAGATGGTAAGTCAAGCTTCATTAACGCATCAACAGTTTGTGGTGTTGGGTTAACGATATCGATCAGACGTTTATGCGTACGCATTTCGAATTGTTCACGAGAATCTTTGTACTTGTGAACTGCACGAAGAATTGTGTACACAGACTTCTCAGTTGGAAGTGGAATCGGACCTGATACACTTGCACCTGAACGTTTCGCAGTTTCCACAATTTTTTCAGCAGACTGATCAAGAATTCGATGATCATACGCTTTCAAACGGATACGAATTTTTTGTTTTGCCATAATTTTCCCTCCTTTTCGCCTATTTACTAGACATTCTCAACGAAAATTTTCCAACATCCCGCCATGGCAAAGCGGCCGGGTGTGTCGGTAACCTCTCGCATCATCGCAGTCAGATTAAGACCAACTTCAATATTATACATAAATAAAAAGAATAACGCAAGTGGTTTCACGAAATTCTTTTTAATGCTTTCTTATTGTATGATGAATCCTATTTTCTTTCAAGTGATTGGCTAATAGTCCGAACATTAAGTTCTTACTTTATAACACCATAATAGCAATCCAACCGAATACTAGTAACGGAATATTGTAATGTAAGAACGTTGGAACACACGTATCCCAAATATGATTGTGTTGTCCGTCGACGTTTAATCCCGCAGTTGGACCAAGCGTACTGTCTGAAGCTGGCGAACCTGCATCACCCAGTGCTCCTGCAGTTCCTATTAAAGCAATGATTGCTAGTGTACTAAATTCAAACTCAATTGCTAACGGAACGAATATCGCTGCGATAATTGGAATCGTTGCAAATGAAGATCCAATTCCCATTGTAATAAATAAACCAATCACAAGCATAAGCATTGCTGCTAACGCTTTGTTTCCTCCTAATAGAGACGAAGCACTTCCTACAAGCGATTCAATATCTCCTGTCGATTGAATAACGGAAGCAAAACCATTTGCCGTAATCATTACAAAACCTATGAACGCCATCAAACGCATTCCATCTGTTAATAGGAGATCTGCTTCTTTCCATTTAAGAGCTCCTGTAACATATAACGTTAAGATTCCAGCGAGTGCACCCATAATCATCGACTCAGTTTGAATTTGAGCAACCAGTGCAGCAATTAGTGAGAGAACCGTAAAGAAAATGATTTTTTGATTGACGTTGGTTATGGTTGTTTCTTCTATTGTAATATCACGCGTATACTCTCTTGGTTTTCTATAAGATATGAAGACAGCAATTAAAAGACCAATAACAAGACCAGCAGTTGGAATCAACATCGCATAAGGAATATCTTTCATGTCGATTGCAAGGCCAGCAGCTTCCATCTGTGTTGCAACAATTTCGTGGAAGATGAAACCAAAGCCATAAGGTAATAAAATATATGGAGCCGTCAAACCAAATGTTAATACAGAGGCAATAAGACGACGATCCAACTTAAGTAAATTCATCACATGAATGATTGGTGGTACGAGTAATGGAATAAAGGCAATGTGAATCGGAATTAGATTTTGGGAAAATACAGCCATTAGTAATAACGATAAAATGATGAGCGTTTTTGCCAATCCTGTTTTTTCTGTTTCTCCATCCTTTTTAATCAGTTTAAGTATGCTTGACACTAGAAGTTCTGGGATACCGGTTTTTGAAATCGCCACTGCGAATCCTCCGAGTAAAGCATAACTCAAGGCGATTGAAGCACCGCCTCCTAAGCCATCTGTAAAAGCTGTGATGGTATCGGTCAATGACAACCCGCCAACTACCCCACCCGTGATTGCTCCAATCAGTAAAGCAAATACCACGTTAACACGTAGTAAGCTAAGTACCAACATTACTACAACTGCAATTATTACAGCGTTCATATATATCTATCTCCTTTAGTTTGCTAATACGTTAAAGTACACAACTTAAATTAACAAATCACTAAATCGATGTCAATAGGTTTGACTAAAGCACGAAAAGTCTGAAAAATATACCTACTGGTGAACGTATAATACTTTTTCTAGTGGTTGATTTCCTTTGCGTGAATCTATACTACTTCTATTGACAGCAATTCTTTCCTTAACACTAGGAATCTTTGATATTAAAGGATATATGAACAGGTTTCCAGTACGCTTCGGATGCTTAACCGACCGCACAGTAATCTAGAGAATAAACAGGATGGGCTTTTCTTTCAAACGGAAGCGCAACGAAAACAAAACTATTCAAATCGACTTATATTGGAGCAATAACGCTAACCTCCATTACTCTTTTCGTAGCAATCTTAGCACCATTTAAGTTTCAATAAGTTAACTTGGGCATGAGACGTGTTTGAGCGATAAATCTTCAGATTGAGCGATAAATTCTCAAAATGAGCGATAAATCTCCAGATTGAGCGATAAACCTCTCATTATGAGTGATAAAATTTTCACAATCGAAAGTGACACTAAATATGCGTCTCATTAAGCAAGTTAACTAACTGTGAGTGGAATAGATTGGATTTATTAAAATGAGAAGTACACCATTCCCTGGAAAGAGATACCTAAAAAGAGTTTCCAGTCCGCTTCAGAAGTAGGCTTTTCCTTCTTCAAAAGCCTTGATGGTAAATCTCTTATGCAATAAAAATACCCTTCGCTTTGCCGGCGAAGGGTATTAATCATTAAAATGAACTTGCCACAACTATGCAGTTGCAGTTTTACGACAGGCATCCAATTTGCTGATGTCATAATTGCCTCCGCTAACAATAATCCCCGTACTAGTGGATGTGCTCGGGAGGTGATGATGAAGAGCAACTGCCACTGCAGCGGCTCCTGCACCTTCAACTAGCATTTTTTCCCGTTCTAACATAAAGAGTATAGATGAGGCGATTTCCTCTTCCGTCACCGTAATCACGTCATCCACATAAGCTTGTATGATCTTTGTCGTTAGCTTACCTGGCACTCTTACATTGATGCCTTCTGCCATTGTTGATAAGAACATATTCGAAACATAATTGGTGTCATGGAAAATTGATGCAATCGGAGAAGTCACTTGAGCCTGAACTCCAATGACCCTCACAGAAGGCCGGATTAATTTAACCGCAAGTGCCGTCCCCGCAAGCAAGCCTCCCCCTCCTGTCGGAACAATAATGGTATCGAGGTCTGGACATTGCTGCAACATTTCCATCGCTACCGTTGCTTGGCCTTCAATAATTGCCAAGTCATCAAAAGGATGGACGAAAGTTGCACCAGTTAATAGTTGTTGTTTTTTTGAAGCTGCATAGGCTTCATCAAAATTATTCCCAACAAGACGAACGTCTGCCCCATACTGGCGTGTTGCCATCACTTTTGCTTGGGGTGTCGTTTCAGGCATAAAGATAGTTACTGGTATGCCTTTTTCTCTACACGCGAGTGCCACGCCTTGCGCGTGATTTCCCGCCGAAGCAGCAATGATTCCTTTTGCGCATTCCTCATCTGATAATTGACTAATTTTATTGAACGCTCCACGGACTTTGAAAGAACCTGTTTTCTGTAGATTTTCAAGTTTCAAATACACTTTACTGCCCGTGATGCTGTTCAATGTGCTTGATTGTTTACATGGCGTTCGGTGGACAATCGTTGTTAGTTTTTCAAAAGCGTTGTATATTCCTTCGGTTCCGTAGTAATCCCCAATATATCCATCTCCTATTAATGTTATTTACAGTTGGTGTGTTTTTTGCTCGTAGTCCGTGATATACGCATCGTACTTGAACGTTAATGCGATTTCATCCCAACCATTTAGAAGCATATCTTTCCAGTAAGGATCGATTGTAAATTCATAGCGTGTACCATCTTGTCCTGCCACTGTCTGCTCTTCCAAGTTTATGACCAACTTATAGTCCTGAGCTTTTCCTTTGCTAATAAGTTCATCCACTTGGAATCCTTGCAGTCTAATCGGCAGAATGCCATTCTTTACACAATTATTATAAAAAATATCTGCAAAGCTTGGTGCAATGACTACATTAAATCCGTAATCTTGAATCGCCCAAGGTGCATGTTCGCGTGAGGAGCCGCAACCGAAATTTTCCTGAGCCACTAAAATCTCTGACCCTTTATACCTTGAATCATTGAGAACAAAGTCTTCTACAAGTCTTCCATCCGAATGGAAGCGCCAATGGTGGAATAAATACTTGCCAAAACCGGTACGTTCGATGCGCTTTAAAAATTCCTTTGAAATGATTTGATCTGTGTCTACATTTTTTCGGTCAAGTGGTGTCATGATGCTTACAATTTTATTAATTGGCTTCATTTGTATGCCCCCCTCATTGGTCTAATTCATGATGATGGCACTACTTCACGTATATACGATCGAATATCTGTGAAATGTCCTTCTATGGCCGCAGCTGCCGCCATAACGGGACTAACAAGATGTGTCATTGAACCCGCTCCTTGGCGCCCTTCAAAGTTTCTGTTGGAAGTGGAAGCGCAGCGTTGACCTGCAGGAACCGCATCATCATTCATGGCAAGGCACATACTGCAACCCGTTTCACGCCATTCAAATCCAGCTGCAAGAAATATTTTATCTAAGCCTTCCTCTTCCGCTGCTCGTTTTACAGATGCGGAACCTGGAACAACAATAGCTGTTACAGAAGGATGTACTTGTTTACCTTCCACGACCTTACTTGCTTCCTGCAAGTCTCCTAACCGAGCATTGGTACATGAACCGATAAAGACATGTTGAATTGCTATGGAAGACATCGGCGTACCTTCTTCAAGATTCATATAGGCAAGTGCTTGATGCAATGCTTCACGATCTGCATGGCTTTCAAAATCAGTTGCAAAAGGTACATGTCCGCCAATACCAGTGCCCATTGAAGGATTGGTACCCCATGTGACGAATGGGGATATTTCATCACAATGAATGTTCAACGATACATCGTATGTTGCGGCCGAATCGCTTGCAAGTGATAACCAATACGCTGCTTCTTTATCAAAATCAGCACCTTGTGGAACATGTCTTCGTCCTCTTAAGTACTCAATTGTTTTTTCATCCGGACTAATTAGCCCCGCGCGAGCCCCAGCCTCAATAGACATATTACAAATCGTCATTCGTTGTTCCATCGTTAAGTTGCGGATGGCTTCTCCCGTGTACTCCACAATGTGACCTGTTCCCATATCAATTCCGAACTTAGCAATAATCGCCAGAATTACATCCTTTGCCGTTACACCGAAACCAAGTTGCCCATCAATGCGTATCTCCATCGTCTTGGGTTTAGATTGCCAAAGGGTTTGAGTGGATAGCACATGCTCCACTTCACTCGTCCCGATACCGAATGCTAATGCGCCAAATGCCCCGTGAGTGGACGTATGGCTGTCCCCACAGACGATGGTTTTACCTGGTTGAGTCAATCCAAGCTCAGGTCCGATCACATGAACAATTCCTTGATCTGGATGGTTAATTCCTGCAAGGGGTATGCCGAACTCTTCGCAATTCTCCTGCAGGGTATTAATCTGTTTAAGGGCAATCGGATCTTTAATGGTTTCACGGTTTCTCGTTGGCACGTTATGATCCATTGTCGCAAAGCACAAATCTGGTCGGCGAACCTTCCGGCTATTGAGACGTAAGCCTTCAAACGCTTGGGGAGAAGTAACTTCGTGCAATAAATGAAGATCAATATATAGGAGATCTGGCTTTCCCTGTTCTTCGTAAACAATATGTTGTTCCCATATTTTCTCAATAATCGTTCTTTGCATGAGTTCTCCTCCATTCACCTAAACATAGGAATACATAATGTGTTCAGATACAAATTCTCTCTCAAGTTCTTCAATTACTTTAGTGACGAAAGCTTCAGTAGAAACAACTCGTTTTCCACCTGTAGACAAGTCACCCGTACAATATCCATCGCTTAACACGCTTAATACAGCTTCTTCAATTGCCATTGCTTCCGAGTGTAGACCAAAAGAATGTTTCAACATCATCGCTGCAGACAAAATCGCTCCTGAAGGATTCGCTTTGTTGTGTCCAGCAATATCTGGTGCAGAACCGTGTACAGGCTCATACATTCCGAATCCATCAGAGCGGATGCTAGCAGAAGGCAACATGCCGAGTGACCCCGTGATCACGGACGCTTCATCGCTCAAAATATCTCCAAACATATTTTCAGTAACGATTACGTCAAATGTACGTGGATTGGTAATCAGCTTCATAGCTGCAGAATCAACAAGCATATGCTCCACTTCGATATCTGGATAGGCTTGCTTGCGTTCTTCCACAACTTCACGCCATAACTTGCTCGTTTCAAGCACATTGGCTTTGTCGATAGACGTTACTTTCCCTCTTCGTGTACGAGCGATTTCAAACGCCTGATTAACTACGCGCTCAATTTCTTCTCTTGTATAGACCAACGTATCAACTGCCGACTTATCAGAACGCCGTTTTGGTTCACCGAAATACAAGCCACTCGTTAATTCCCGTACAATCACCATGTCTACATCTCTGGCTACTTCTTCTTTTAAAGGCGATGAGCTTAAAAGTGAAGGAATCGCTTTAACTGGACGAATATTTGCGAACAAATCAAAATGCTTACGGATGTTCAACAATCCTTTTTCAGGGCGTAAATGAGAAGGTTGTTGATCCCATTTAGACCCGCCGACCGCACCTAAGAGGATTGCGTCACTCGCTTCACAAACCTCAAGTGTTTCTTGAGGAAGCGGATTACCATAGTTATCTACCGCTTCACCCCCGATTGCCGCGTGCTTTAAATGGAAAGTATGACCATAACGCATGGCAATCGTTTGTAGCACCTTAACTGCCGCTCTAGTAACTTCTGGTCCGATCCCGTCTCCAGGTAATACCGCTATCGTTTTTTCCATTTTAAATTCCTCCTGTTCCTATTTTTCACCCAGCCACTACTTCTACTTTTTGTCCTATTTTTACTAGCTGGCGATTGACTGCGTTTAAGTAGGCTTTTGCCGAAGCTTCTAGTACATCTTGTGCGACATCACGCCCGGTAACCGACTCTCCGTTATAACTTAAATTGATAACTGCTTCACCTAATGCATCGCGCCCTTTACCGATGGAAGTTACTCGATAATCCAAAATATGAACTTTACCTTTTACGATTCGTTCCAATGTGTTGAATATTGCTTCAACTGAGCCTGCTCCAATGGCGGCTTCAGTAATTAATTCACCAGTAGGTTGATACGCAGATACTGTCGCTGTAGGAATATTCTGCGTACTGTACTGCACTTGCACACTTGCCAATTCATAGACAGGTGTATTGTTGTCGTTAATTTGTTGATCTGTCAGTAAGATGAATAGATCGTCTTGCACGATTTCTTTTTTGCTATCTGCCAGCTTTTTAAATTCGGCAAATGCTTTATTCAATTTCTCATCACTCAACTCAAAGCCCATTTTAATGGCACGATCTTTGAAAGCATGTCTACCAGAATGTTTACCAAGCACTAAATCTGTACTCGCATCTCCGATCAATGCCGGAGTGATAATTTCATAAGTCAATGGATTCTTCAGCATGCCATCTTGATGAATACCAGATTCATGAGCAAATGCGTTTTTACCGACTATCGCTTTGTTAGACTGAATAAAACTACCAGTCAACTGGCTAACCAACTGACTCGTACGCTTAATCTCATGAAGATTCACAGAAGTATTAATGCCGTATAGTTGTTTGCGGATATGCAAAGCGACAACAATTTCTTCCAACGCAACGTTTCCTGCACGTTCTCCGATGCCGTTTATTGTACCTTCTACTTGATCTGCACCATTTTCTATGGCTGCCAATGTATTGGCAGTTGCCATCCCCAAATCATCATGACAATGAGCAGACAATTTCACTTTTTCGATACCCTGTACATGTTCTTTTATATATTTGAACATCGCCCCATACTCACTTGGTGTTGCATAGCCCACCGTATCTGGCAGATTAATCGTTGTCGCACCCGCTTGAATCACTTTTTGAATAATATAAGCCAAAAATTCCGGATCAGAACGAGACGCATCTTCCGCTGACCACTGGACAAGAGGAAAGAACTGGCGAGCATATTTGACTGAATCTACCGCGAATTCTACCACTTGTTCAGGTGTTTTCAACAGTTTGTGTTCCATATGAATAGGTGAAGTAGCCAAGAAAATATGGATATGAGGCTGCTCCGCTCCTTTCAACGCTTCCCATGCTCTATCAATATCACTTTTCACTGATCGAGCAAGTCCTGTCACGATTGAATTTTTTACTGTACCAGCAATTCGCTGCACCGCTTCGAAATCACCGGTTGAAGCAGCTGGAAACCCAGCCTCGATAATCGTTGCACCAAAACGTTCAAGCTGACGAGCAATTTCAATTTTCTCTGCAGTATTTAAGTTAATCCCTGCCGACTGTTCTCCATCTCTTAGCGTCGTATCAAAAATATCAATTTCTCGCACTTGCGACCACCTCTTTTACTTTAGGTTTCCCTTCGTTAATAAATGGCATCATTGAGCGAAGTTCACGTCCCACAACTTCAATTTGGTGAGCTTCTTCTGCTTTCTCAATTGCGCTAAATTCGGGACGATTCAATTGATTTTCAAGCAACCATCCTTTTGCAAATTTCCCTGTTTGAATATCGCTGAGAATATCTTTCATGCGGGCTTTTGTACCTTCATCAACAACTCGTGGTCCCGAAACAAAGTCCCCCCACTGCGCAGTATCTGAAATGGATGAACGCATTCCTGACATTCCACCTTCATACATCAAATCTACAATTAATTTTAATTCGTGCATGCATTCAAAGTAAGCAAGTTCCGGCTGATATCCTGCTTCCACAAGCGTTTCAAAACCTGCCTTCACAAGAGAAGTTAACCCACCGCACAATACGGCTTGTTCTCCGAATAAATCGGTTTCCGTTTCTTCTTTAAACGTTGTTTCCAAAACTCCAGCACGAGTGCTACCAATTCCTTTTGCATAAGCAAGTGCTACTTCTTGTGCTTGACCGGAAACATCTTGGTGAATCGCGATTAGAGCAGGAACTCCGGCTCCAGCTTCAAATGTCCGACGAACAAGATGTCCGGGTCCTTTTGGTGCTACTAAAAATACATCGACATGTTCAGGAGCCACAATCTGGTTGAAGTGAACGTTAAACCCGTGGGCAAAAACTAGCGATTTCCCAGCTGAAAGCCCTGGTTTGATATCATCGTTATAAACTTGTGTCTGACGTTCATCTGGAACGAGCATCATGATGACATCTGCCATCTTCGCCGCTTCCGCCGCTGATGTAACATGCAAGCCATCTACTTTAGCTTGATCAAAAGATTTTCCAGGTCGTACGCCTACTACCACATTAAATCCTGAATCATTTAGATTTTGTGCATGTGCATGACCTTGAGATCCATAACCGATGATTGCGATTGTTTGACCTTTCAATACCTGTTCGTTTACGTCTTGGTTATAATACATTTTTGCCATTTTAATTCCTCCTCGAGTTTTTTTGTTTTATTAAATTGATAATTTTTCTGTATGTGATTTTTGCGTCTCCCGAACAAATGCTGACACGCCTGATCTAGTTATTTCCTTAATACCATATGGTTTCATTAAATCAATGAACGCTTCAATCTTTTCTGGATGTCCAATCACTTGGAATGTCGTAATATTTTTGCTCATATCCACGACTGTCGCTCGAAATGGTTCAACAATGCTATAAATTTCATTTCTGACGGATGGCGGAGTGACTACTTTGATAAGTGCCAATTCCCTCATGACAATCGCTTTATCTGTTATGTCATTAACTTTGATTACATCAATTTGTTTCTGCAGTTGTTTCAGTAGCTGCTCTAGTTTCCCTTTATCTTCAACATTGACCACAAACGTCATTTTCGACATTCCTGGCTGTTCAGTGTGGCCTACTGAAATACTTTCAATATTGAACTGCCTTTTCATTAAAAGACCTGTAACGCGGTTCATTACGCCACTTTGATTGATTACCGTAGCTGTTATAATGCGTTTCACTCGCCATTCACTCCAATCATCTCATTCAGCCCTCTGCCTGGTGCGACCATCGGATAAACGTTTTCCATTTGCGTTACTCGACAATCAATTAGCACAGGTTCATTTGAATTAATGGCTTCTGCAAACACTTTTTCTGCTTCTTCCATTGTTTCAACTTTGTATCCTTGAATATCATAAGCCTGTGCCAGTTTCACAAAGTCTGGTTGAACATGTAGTAGGGACTGTGAATAACGTTCTTCGTAGAATGTCTCCTGCCACTGTCTCACCATACCGAGACACCGATTGTTTAAAATGATAATTTTCACTGGAAGACGTAATTCCTGCAACAAGGATAATTCCTGCAAGGTCATTTGAAATCCTGCGTCTCCTACGATGGAGATCACTTTAGAATTTGGCTTAGCAAGTTGTGCCCCAATTGCAGCAGGGAAGCCAAAGCCCATTGTTCCAAGCCCTCCTGACGTTACCCAATTATGCGGATGATTAAATGAATAGTATTGAGCTGCCCACATTTGATGCTGTCCAACGTCTGTCGTGACGATTGCATCTCCATTCGTTAATCGGTGAATCAATTCAATTGCTTGCTGAGGAAGAATTCCTCGTTGTTTATCAGCCTTATAGTAAAGTGGATATTTCTCGGTGTTATCTGATAAAGTTTCCAGCCATTGTCTTGTATCTGGTCCTTCAAAAGTTTGATTTAATAGTGCCTGCAATGCTTCTTTAGCATCCGCCACAATCGGGATGGCAGTTGGGACATTCTTTCCGATTTCAGCAGGATCAATGTCAATATGAATCACTACTGCGTTAGGTGCAAAATGAGCAAGATTGCCAGTCAAGCGATCATCGAAACGAGCTCCTATATTTATTAACACATCGCATTCACAGATTGCTGTATTAGCTGTATAGGTTCCGTGCATTCCGGCCATTCCGAGAAACAGTTTGTGGTTTCCCTCGATACTTCCTAGTCCAAGTAATGTATTGGTCACTGGAATCTGATAGCGTTCCACAAATTCTTTCAATTCGTCCGTGGCTTTGGCAATTAGGATACCTGCACCTGCTAGGATGAGTGGTTTTTTGGATTGAGATAATACGTGTAGTGCTTTTTGGATTTGAAGGTAGTTGGGACTCAGAGTCGGTTGGTAACCGGGCAAATACACTTTCTTATCCTCGACTGCATTTGTTACGAACACCTCTGCGGAAATATCTTTCGGTATATCTACCACGACAGGTCCTGGTCGTCCTGTGGAAGCAATGTAAAATGCCTCCTTGATGATTCGCGGCAAGTCTTGTATATCCTTTACTTGATAATTATGTTTTGTAATGGGCTGCGTAATTCCTACAATGTCAGCTTCCTGGAAAGCATCCGTTCCAATCACTGAAGTTGCAACCTGTCCTGTAATAACCACTAACGGAAGTGAATCAAGCATGGCATCAGCAATTCCAGTCACCAGGTTTGTTGCACCTGGTCCCGATGTCGCGATTACAACTCCTGTTTTTCCGGAGACTCGCGCATAACCTTCAGCAGCGTGTATCGCACCTTGCTCATGTCTTGCAAGCACATGACGGATCGGATTTTTATGAATAGCATCATAAATCGGTAGCACTGCTCCTCCCGGGTATCCAAAAATCAAATCGACACCTTGCTGTTTTAATGACTGAATCAAGACATCTGCGCCTCTGAATTCTAGTTTCTGTTGGGTTACATCTGTTACCTTCATGCTTACTTTCAATCCGTCCGCCTCCTTTTAATAGTTCTAGTGAAATAAAAAAACAAAAAAGCTTTTTCATCCCTACACAAAGAAACATGTTCTTTGTATAGGGATGAAAAAGCTTCATGGTACCACCCTATTTCACTGCGTAATCGCAGCCTCATGGACAAGCATTGCTTATCCGTTGATAACGATAACCTATTGATGCAGATTACCGGGAGAGCCTAAACGGTATATACCTTTCAGCACTCCACTCAGAGGGGATGTCGCAAATGGGTGTATTACCGGCTTCCACCTATACCGGCTCTCTGGGAATACACATTCCACTTACTTTAACCTCGTCATTGATTTTCATAATATTGTTTTTTTATAAATCATTTTCTATAAATACTTTTCAAGAAAATTTATCTAGATGGGTTATTCTATTGCCGAGTTTCTAACTATATGACAGTGTGATAATATTCATTTCTTCTCATCTTTCAGTTCGATGAGAATTTACACCTAATTAATCTAGATCATTAATTAAGTAATCTCAAAGCAATAAACTTCTCAATTTCTCAACTTGGTAAAAGTAAATTGTTGCTATCGTAACGTCTAATAAATTTCCTGTCAATCGGTACTTTTTCACTTATCAGTTAATTATGAATATTCACTAAAAATGTATGCGTTTCCATTGTTATTAGATTAACGTTTGTAAAAAACATAAATATTTTAAATTTAATTTTAAAGAATTATAAAAACAAGCGGAAATCAAGGAGGTCATTCTTCTGCAAAAGGTAGCCTGTTGATTTCCGCTACGGCGGACGCTTTTCGCGGGCATGGCTTCAGTCTCCTCGTCACTGCAAAAACATGTGCTCCTGCGGTTACTCGTCGCAAAGATACTGGCCTTGGCCAGTATCTTTCCTGTGGGGTCTTCAGATCATGCACCTGCCGCTTCGCTTTCGGTGCAGAAAACATCTGCTATTTCCGCAGAAGTCGCCACCTGGCTTCAATCAAATAATATAAATGGCAACTACGATTATAGGTTGGTTCTACTCTAGCTTAAATTAATAATCATTTATTCGTGTCTACACAATAAGCAATTGATGGATTGTAGTGGAAGGCGGCGACTCCAGCGGGATCAGCGGGACAGGTGAGACCCCGCAGATCGCGAAGCGACCGAGGAGGCTCACCGCCCGCCCCGCGGAAAGCGTCCGCCTGAAACGGAAATCAACATTATTAATGAATCATCTTTTTGTCCAAAGTACCTGAAACACTGGGTTTATGGAACTAAAATTATATACTTTCTTAAAACGCAAAAAAAGACCTTGCCAGCGTCCCGGCAAGGTCCTTCGAAATTGTTAATTATTTAGTGATAGTAGCAACTACACCAGCACCAACAGTACGTCCACCCTCACGGATAGAGAACTTAGTACCTTCTTCAAGCGCGATTGGAGCGATAAGAGAAACTGACATTTCAATATTGTCTCCAGGCATAACCATTTCAACGCCTTCAGGTAAGTTACAAACACCAGTTACATCAGTTGTACGGAAGTAGAACTGAGGACGGTAGTTAGTGAAGAATGGAGTATGACGTCCACCCTCTTCTTTTGAAAGAACATAAACTTCTGCTTTAAATTCAGTATGTGGAGTGATTGAACCTGGTTTAGCCAATACTTGTCCACGTTGGATATCTTCACGAGCTACTCCACGAAGTAGAGCGCCGATGTTGTCACCAGCTTCTGCATAGTCAAGAAGTTTACGGAACATTTCAACACCAGTTACGATAGTTGATTTTGGTTCTTCAGCGATCCCGATAATATCAACAGGATCTCCAACTTTAATAGTTCCACGATCTACACGACCAGTAGCAACTGTACCACGACCTGTGATTGAGAATACATCCTCAACAGGCATCATGAATGGTTTGTCAGTTTGACGTTCTGGAGTTGGGATATATGAATCAACAGCGTCCATTAATTCAACGATTTTTTCTTCCCATTCTTCTTCGCCTTCTAATGCTTTAAGAGCTGAACCTTTGATTACTGGAATGTCGTCGCCAGGGAAATCATAATCAGAAAGAAGATCACGAACTTCCATTTCTACTAATTCAAGTAATTCTTCGTCGTCTACCATATCACATTTGTTCATGAAGACTACTAAGAAAGGAACACCAACTTGACGTGAAAGAAGGATATGTTCACGAGTTTGTGGCATCGGGCCATCAGCAGCAGATACTACTAAGATTCCGCCATCCATTTGTGCAGCACCAGTGATCATGTTTTTAACATAATCGGCATGTCCAGGACAGTCAACGTGTGCATAGTGACGAAGTGCAGTTTCATACTCAACGTGAGAAGTGTTGATTGTGATTCCGCGCTCTTTTTCTTCAGGAGCGTTATCGATTTGTGCATAGCTCATTGCAGTACCACCAGAACGTTTTGCAAGAACTGTAGCGATTGCAGCTGTTAAAGTTGTTTTACCATGGTCAACGTGACCGATTGTACCAATATTTACGTGTGTTTTAGAGCGATCAAATTTAGCTTTACCCATTATAGAAGTCCTCCTCAAAATTATAATAATTAGTTTTAAATGAATGATGAGGGACTAGTACCCTCATCACCCATATGCTTACAAAGTAGTTATACAAGATAAAAAGTTAATATTCAATAATTAACCTTTATTTTTTTTGATAATTTCTTCAGAAATTGATTTTGGTACTTCTTCATAGTGATCAAAGTGCATTGAGAACACACCGCGACCTTGCGTGTTAGAACGCAATGAAGTTGCGTAACCAAACATTTGTGCAAGTGGAACCATTGAACGTACTACTTGCGCGTTTCCACGAGCGTCCATACCTTCAACACGTCCTCGACGTGATGTAATGTCACCCATGATATCACCAAGGTATTCCTCAGGGATAACTACTTCTACGCGCATAAGAGGCTCTAGAAGTACCGGGCTACATTTTGATATTGCGTTTTTAAGTGCCATTGAAGCAGCAATTTTAAACGCCATCTCATTCGAGTCAACATCATGGTAAGATCCGTCGAATAGACGAGCCTTGATGTCAATAAGTGGGTATCCAGCAATTACACCATTGTTTAAAGAGTCACGAAGACCTGCTTCAACAGCTGGGATGTATTCACGAGGAACACTACCACCGACGATTCCGTTTTCGAATTCAAAACCTTTACCTTCTTCGTTTGGAGAGAATTCAATCCAAACGTGTCCGAATTGACCACGTCCACCAGATTGGCGAACGAACTTACCTTCAACTGAAGCTGATCCACGGAATGTTTCGCGGTAAGAAACTTGTGGCGCGCCCACGTTAGCTTCAACCTTGAATTCACGACGCATACGATCAACGATAATATCAAGGTGAAGTTCACCCATACCAGCGATGATAACTTGGCCAGTTTCTACGTCAGTGTGAGCACGGAAAGTTGGATCTTCCTCTTGAAGTTTTTGTAAAGCTTGACCCATTTTATCTTGGTCAGCTTTTGACTTCGGCTCTACAGATAACGAGATAACTGGTTCTGGGAATACCATAGACTCAAGGATAACAAGGTGTTTTTCGTCACATAATGTGTCTCCAGTAGTTGTATCTTTAAGACCAACTGCTGCAGCGATATCACCACAGTATACTTCAGCAATTTCTTCACGAGAGTTAGCGTGCATTTGTAGAATACGACCTACGCGTTCACGTTTACCTTTTGTTGAGTTTTGTACGTAAGACCCTGAAGATAGAACACCAGAGTAAACGCGGAAGAATGTTAACTTACCAACGTAAGGGTCCGTCATAACTTTAAATGCTAATGCAGAGAAAGGTGCAGAATCCTTAGGTTCGCGTAAAACTTCTTCTTCAGAATCCGGAAGTGTACCCATCATTGGCGGTACATCTGTCGGAGCTGGAAGATAGTCGATTACTGCATCTAACATCATTTGTACACCTTTGTTTTTGAAAGCAGTACCAAGAACTACAGGGAAGAATTCTACATTAAGCGTACCTTTACGGATAGCAAGTTTTAATTCTTCTTTTGTAATTTCTTCAGCATTAAGGTATTTCTCCATTAATGCTTCATCAAACTCGGCAACACCTTCAATTAACTTCTCGCGCCATTCGTTTGCAAGTTCGATATGTGTTTCAGGAATTTCTCTCACTTGGATGTCTGTTCCTTCATCATTACCAAAGAAAATTGCATTCATTTCGACTAGGTCGATAATCGCTTCGAAGTCGTCTTCAGCACCAATTGGTAACTGAATCGGATGTGCATTTGCTGCTAAACGATCAAGGAGTGTTCCTACAGAATATAGGAAGTCAGCTCCGATTTTATCCATTTTGTTTACGAAAACAATACGTGGTACGCCGTAAGTTGTAGCTTGGCGCCATACTGTTTCAGTTTGTGGTTCAACACCAGACTGTGCATCAAGAACCGTTACAGCACCATCAAGTACTCGAAGTGAACGTTCAACTTCAACAGTGAAATCTACGTGCCCTGGAGTATCGATAATGTTTACGCGGTGCCCTTTCCAAGCAGCTGTTGTTGCAGCAGAAGTGATCGTGATTCCACGCTCTTGCTCTTGCTCCATCCAGTCCATTTGTGAAGCACCTTCGTGCGTTTCACCAATTTTATGGATACGACCTGTGTAATAAAGGATACGCTCAGTAGTTGTTGTTTTACCAGCATCAATCTGAGCCATAATTCCAATATTTCTTGTATTCTCTAAGGAGAATTCTCTAGGCATATTGTATTTCTCCTTCCATTATTAGAATGAGTAGTGGATGAAAAATCCTACCAGCGGTAATGAGCAAACGCTTTGTTCGCTTCCGCCATTTTGTGCATATCTTCACGTTTCTTAACAGAACCACCAGTGTTGTTAGAAGCGTCAAGAATTTCATTAGCTAAACGCTCTTCCATTGTTTTCTCCCCACGAAGACGAGAATAGTTTACTAAGTAACGAAGACCTAATGTAGCACGACGTTCTGGACGAACTTCGATTGGCACCTGATAGTTAGTACCACCAACACGGCGGGCTTTAACTTCAAGTACTGGCATGATGTTTGCAAGAGCAGCTTCAAATACTTCTAAAGAATCTTTACCTGAACGTTCTTGAACAAGTTCAAAAGCTCCATAAAGAATTTTTTGAGAAGTACCTCTTTTACCATCCACCATTAATTTATTGACTAAACGAGTTACAAGTTTTGAATTGTATATTGGATCTGGTAACACGTCACGTTTGGAAACAGGACCTTTACGAGGCATGTGTTTTCCTCCTTTCGAAAAAATCTATGATTTTATTTTGTATTAACTGTTATTAGCTTTTTTTAACTTTAGGGCGTTTAGTTCCGTATTTAGAACGGCTTTGCATACGGCCAGTAACACCAGCTGTATCAAGAGCACCACGTACGATATGGTAACGTACACCCGCTAAATCTTTTACTCGTCCTCCACGGATAAGAACAACACTATGTTCTTGTAGGTTATGACCTTCACCCGGGATATACGCAGTAACCTCTAGTAGGTTAGTTAAACGTACACGCGCATATTTACGTAACGCTGAGTTTGGCTTTCTTGGTGTCATTGTACCAACACGTGTACAAACCCCACGTTTTTGCGGTGAATTAACGTTTGTTAACGTTTTTTTAGAGCTGTTATACCCTTTATTCAAAGCAGGTGAGTTTGATTTTACAGTCTTGGATTTACGAGGCTTACGTACCAATTGGTTAATTGTAGGCATCGATTATTCCTCCCTTCTTCTGATCGTTGTAATACCACACATCCAGGTGGTTCATTTTTGGGTAAAAAACAAAGTCTTTGTGTGTTCACACACAAAAACTGTTACACAGTAATTGCAACAACTGCTGCACCTACTTGAAGTCCGCAGGCTTTACCAAGTTCTATTCTAGACTCTACATAACCAATCTTCACACCGTTTTCTTGTGCTGTCTGAATAGCGGGTTGGGTGATTCGATTGTCAGCATCACGAGCCACTAAAATTTCTTTTACAAGGCCACCATGGATTGCTTTTACTGTTTGCTTAGTACCGATGACGGTTTTCTTCGCCTGATTTACTTTTTCATAAGACATTTTGCATATCCTCCAAAGACCCAGACCTTCAACTATCAACCTTAAACATGGTATCATTCATAATTTTTTCTGTCAACCTGTTTTTGTTGAAAAGCATAGCAGACCGAGAGAGATCGACTCCGATGTTGGAACAACGAATGTGCGATTAAGCCTGTGAAGCTAGACATAAATACCGGGGGGTTATTTTATTAACCCCGCCGGATTGAATTAAAATAAATTTATTCAGCGCTCACTGCTACTTCAGTTTCGTTTTTCTTCGCATCAACAATCTTGATTTGACGGTAACGTTGCATACCGGTACCCGCAGGAACGAGTTTACCAATAATAACGTTTTCTTTCAAGCCAAGTAGTTCATCGCGTTTCCCTTTAATTGCCGCGTCAGTTAACACACGCGTAGTTTCTTGGAATGACGCTGCCGATAAGAACGATTCTGTTTCAAGTGAAGCTTTTGTAATACCGAGAATAACTGGGCGACATGTAGCAGGGATTTTCCCACTTAACACGGCTTCCTTATTCGCTTCTGCAAATTGGTGAATGTCTAGTAATGAGCCAGGTAATAGCTCAGTTTCGCCAGCCTCGATTACACGCACTTTACGAAGCATTTGGCGAACCATTACTTCGATATGTTTGTCACCGATTTCTACACCCTGCATACGGTATACTTTTTGAACTTCTTTCAACAAGTAAACTTGTACTGTTGAAACATCTTTAACTTTTAACAATTCTTTTGGATCGATTGAACCTTCTGTTAATACTTCACCGCGTTTAATTTGATCATCTAATTGAACTTTCAAACGACCATTATACGGAGCAAGGTATTTACGTGTTTCAACATCACCTTGAACTGTAATTTCTTTTTGACCTTCACGAATTTCTTCAATCATAGAGATAACTCCAGTAATTTCAGAAATAACCGCTTGACCTTTCGGGTTACGAGATTCGAAAATCTCTTGGATACGTGGAAGACCTTGTGTAATATCGTCTCCAGCAACACCGCCCGTATGGAACGTACGCATTGTTAACTGCGTACCTGGTTCACCGATCGATTGGGCAGCAATAATACCAACTGCTTCTCCAACTTCAACGTCTTCACCAGTAGCTAAGTTAGTACCGTAACATTTTTTACATACCCCGTGTTTCGTGTTACATGTAAATGCAGAACGAATTGTAAGTTCTTCGATTCCAGCATCCAAAATAACGCGAGCTGCGTCTTCTGTAATTAAAGCATCTTTCGCCAAAATAACTTTTTTGGTTTCTGGATGGTAAATTGTTTTACGAGTATGACGACCAACAATACGCTCGTCAAAACCTTCAATAATTTCTGTGCCATCCATTAATGCGCCAATCAATAAGCCACGGTCCGTTCCGCATTCATCTTCACGAACAATAACATCTTGAGCAACGTCAACTAATCGACGTGTTAAGTAACCTGAGTCAGCAGTTTTAAGTGCTGTATCCGCAAGACCTTTACGAGCACCATGTGTCGAGATGAAGTATTCAAGAACTGTTAAACCTTCACGGAATGATGATTTAATTGGAAGTTCGATAATACGACCGGCTGGATTGGCCATCAAACCACGCATACCTGCAAGTTGAGTAAAGTTGGATGCGTTACCACGCGCTCCAGAGTCACTCATCATGAAGATTGGGTTTAAATTGTCTAAGGATTTCATTAGTTTTTCTTGTATTACATCCTTAGCTGCACTCCAATACGAAATAACACGATCATAACGTTCTTCTTCTGTAATCAAACCACGACGGAATTGCTTCAGAACTTTATCTACTTTATCTTGAGCTTCGTCTAATACTAAACCTTTATCTGGAAGTACCACGATATCTGAGATACCAATTGTAATACCAGCACGAGTTGAATATTTGAAACCAAGGTTTTTCATACGGTCAAGCATTCTAGACGTTTCAGTAATATGGAAACGTTTAAATACTTCAGCAATAATGTTCCCAAGAATTTTCTTCTTGAAAGGTGATACAAGTTCCTCTTCGGCAATATGTTTTCTTATATTAGTCGTAGTTGGAACAAAATATTTAGACGGCGTTTCAACTTGAAGGTTGAAGTCCGTAGGTTCGTTAATGTAAGGGAAAGTTTCAGGTAAAATTTCATTGAAAATCACTTTACCTACAGTTGTTAATAACAACATTTTGTTTTGTTCTTCAGAGAATGTTTGGTTATTCAATGAACCTGCTGAAATTGCAATACGTGTATGCAAATGCGCATGTCCGTTTTGGTATGCAATTAATACTTCATTTGGTCCGTAGAATGTAGAACCTTCACCTGTTGCACCTTTACGCTCAAGTGTTAAGTAATAGTTACCTAAAACCATATCTTGAGATGGTGTAACAACTGGTTTTCCATCTTTAGGATTCAAAATGTTTTGTGCAGCTAACATTAGTAAACGAGCTTCTGCTTGCGCTTCTGCTGATAAAGGAACGTGAACTGCCATTTGGTCACCATCGAAGTCAGCGTTGTAAGCTGTACATACCAGTGGGTGAAGACGAATTGCGCGACCTTCTACTAATGTTGGTTCGAAAGCTTGAATACCTAAACGGTGAAGCGTCGGTGCGCGGTTTAATAAAACCGGATGCTCCTTAATGACGTCTTCCAATACATCCCAAACTTCTGAATGCATACGTTCAATTTTGCGTTTCGCACTCTTAATGTTGTGAGCTAAGCCACGTTCAACAAGTTCTTTCATAACAAATGGTTTGAATAATTCAATTGCCATTTCTTTTGGAAGTCCACATTGATACATTTTCAAGTTTGGACCTACAACGATAACCGAACGACCAGAGTAGTCAACACGTTTACCTAGTAAGTTTTGACGGAAACGACCTTGTTTCCCTTTTAACATATGTGAAAGTGATTTCAATGGACGGTTACCCGGCCCAGTAACTGGACGGCCACGACGACCATTATCAATCAATGCATCAACAGCTTCTTGTAACATACGTTTTTCGTTTTGAACAATGATACCTGGCGCGCCAAGATCAAGTAAACGTTTTAAGCGGTTATTACGGTTGATAACACGACGATATAAATCATTTAAATCAGATGTAGCAAAACGACCACCATCTAATTGCACCATTGGACGTATTTCTGGCGGTATTACTGGAAGGACATCTAAAATCATCCAATCAGGTTTGTTACCAGAGTTACGGAATGATTCAACTACTTCTAGACGTTTAATGGCACGTGTACGTCTTTGACCTGCAGCAGTTTTAAGTTCTTCTTTCAGCATTTCAGTTTCTTTTTCAAGATCTAAATCTTGAAGAAGACGCTTAATAGCTTCAGCACCCATTGCAGCATAGAATTTCTTGCCATATTTTTCACGGTATGCACGATATTCTTTCTCAGACAATAGCTGCTTGCGTTCAAGCGGTGTATTTGCAGGATCTACAACTACATAAGAAGCAAAATAAATGACTTCTTCTAAAGAACGAGGAGACATATCAAGAATAAGTCCCATACGACTTGGAATTCCTTTGAAATACCAAATATGTGATACAGGAGCCGCTAATTCAATGTGACCCATGCGCTCACGACGTACTTTTGAACGTGTAACTTCAACGCCACAACGATCACAAACAACGCCTTTATAACGAACACGCTTATACTTACCACAATGACATTCCCAGTCCTTTGTTGGACCGAAAATACGTTCACAGAACAAACCATCTTTTTCGGGTTTTAGTGTGCGGTAGTTAATCGTTTCAGGCTTCTTCACTTCACCATACGACCAAGAACGAATCTTGTCTGGAGATGCTAAACCAATCTTCATGTACTCAAAATTATTAACGTCTATCAAGGAGCCTACCTCCCTTAGTCTGGGTCTTTAAAAGAATTTATCCACTTAGCTCAGGCGGATAACTTTTATCGAAATGGAAATGCGGGCAGGTATGGAGGCCTGCCCTTATTTCTTAAAATGTTTTTATATAAACCGTATCGGTAGCCTTTATTCGGCTGTACCTACCGGCACTCCGTCCGTTGCTGGCAGGATATTTAGTGCATCAGTTGGGTGAAGATCGTCTTCTTCATCCAAATCACGCAGTTCAATTTCTTCGTCGTCGATGGTTAACATCTTAACGTCCATACCTAAACTTTGAAGTTCTTTTATTAATACTTTAAACGATTCTGGAACTCCTGGTTGTGGTACGCTCTCACCTTTAACGATGGCTTCGTATGTTTTCACACGACCCACCACGTCATCGGATTTCACAGTCAAGATTTCTTGAAGTGTATAAGCAGCACCGTATGCTTCAAGTGCCCAAACCTCCATCTCACCGAAACGTTGTCCACCGAATTGTGCTTTACCACCAAGCGGTTGTTGCGTAACAAGAGAGTAAGGTCCAGTTGAACGTGCATGCAATTTATCATCAACCATGTGGGCTAATTTAATCATATACATAACACCGACAGATACACGGTTATCAAAAGGTTCACCAGAGCGTCCGTCATACAATGTTGTTTTACCATCACGGTTCATACCAGATTCTTCCATAGTGTCCCAAACATCATCTTCATTGGCACCATCAAATACAGGTGAAGCCATATGAATGCCAAGTTTACGAGAAGCCATACCTAAGTGTAGCTCTAATACTTGACCGATGTTCATACGAGATGGAACGCCTAGAGGGTTAAGCATGATATCTACTGGAGTACCATCCGGCATGAATGGCATATCTTCTTCTGGAAGAATACGCGAGATAACACCTTTGTTACCATGACGTCCAGCCATTTTATCTCCAACAGAGATTTTACGTTTTTGAACGATATATGCACGAACGAGTTGATTCACACCAGGTGGAAGCTCGTCGCCATCTTCGCGATTAAACACTTTAACGTCCAAGATAATTCCGCCGGCACCATGAGGTACACGAAGAGATGTATCACGAACTTCACGTGCTTTTTCACCAAAGATTGCATGTAATAATCGTTCTTCAGCAGTTAACTCAGTAACCCCTTTAGGCGTTACTTTACCTACTAAGATATCGCCATCGCGAACTTCCGCACCAATTCGGATGATTCCACGCTCATCAAGATTACGAAGCGCTTCTTCTCCCACGTTTGGAATGTCACGAGTGATTTCTTCTGGTCCAAGTTTTGTATCACGAGATTCTGACTCGTATTCTTCAATGTGCACAGAAGTGTACACATCGTCTTTTACAAGACGTTCACTCATGATGACTGCATCTTCATAGTTATAACCATCCCATGTCATGAATGCCACAAGTACATTACGTCCAAGTGCCATTTCTCCACGTTCCATAGATGGACCATCAGCTAGAATATCAAGAGGATTTACGCGATCGCCAACCTTAACGATTGGACGTTGGTTGTAACTCGTCCCTTGATTCGAACGAAGGAATTTTTGTAATTTATATTTTGTTAAATCGCCTTTAACTTCTTTGCCGTCGATTTCTTCAATACGACGAACTCGAATTTCTCTCGCTTCTACATGCTCAACGATACCTACAAATTTAGCAATAACGGCAGCTCCAGAGTCACGCGCATTCACATGTTCCATACCTGTCCCTACAAAAGGAGCTTCAGGGTTTAATAATGGAACTGCTTGACGTTGCATGTTCGCACCCATAAGGGCACGGTTGGAGTCATCGTTTTCTAAGAATGGGATACACGCTGTTGCGGCAGAAACTACTTGTTTCGGTGAAACGTCCATATAATCGATTGCACTACGTTTGAATACCGTGTTATCACCACGGAAACGACCAACAACTTCTTCATCAGTAAATTGTCCATCGTCATTTAGACGTGCATTAGCTTGCGCTACTACATAGTTGTCTTCTTCATCAGCAGTTAAATAGTCGATACGAGCCGTTACTAAACCTGTCTCAGGATCAACGCGACGATAAGGTGTTTCAATGAAGCCAAATTTGTTCACTTTCGCAAAACTAGAAAGCGAGTTAATTAGTCCAATGTTTGGACCCTCAGGTGTTTCAATCGGACACATACGACCATAGTGAGAGTAATGAACGTCACGTACTTCAAAGCCAGCACGTTCACGTGTTAAACCACCGGGTCCTAATGCCGATAGACGGCGTTTGTGCGTCAATTCAGCAAGCGGATTTGTTTGATCCATGAATTGAGACAACTGAGAACTACCAAAGAACTCTTTTATTGAAGCAATAACCGGACGGATATTGATCAATTGTTGTGGCACGATTGATTGTGTGTCGTTGATAGACATACGCTCACGTACTACACGTTCCATACGAGAAAGACCAATACGGAATTGGTTTTGTAATAACTCTCCTACTGAACGCAAACGACGGTTACCTAGATGATCGATGTCATCCGTGTTTCCAACGTTGTAAAGCAGGCCGAAGAAATAACTAACAGAAGAAATAATGTCAGCAGGTGTGATGTTTTTAATCGCATCTTCAATGTAAGCATTGCTGATAACATTGATTTCTTGTTGTGCTTCATTGTTTGGAGCAAAGATTTTGATTGTTTGTAACGTGATATCGCCTTCTAATACGCCACCGACTTGAGAGATTGTTTGGAATCCGATTCCATTCTCAAGATGTGGAATTAAACGGTCGAGTAAACGACGGTCAATCAATGAACCTTTTTCCGCTAAAATCTCACCAGTTTCTGGGTCAACAAGCGTTTCAGCCACTGTTTGGTTAAACAAACGGTTTTTGATGTGCAGTTTTTTATTCATTTTGTAACGACCTACATTTGCTAAGTCATAGCGTTTCGGGTCGAAGAAACGTGAGTACAGAAGACTTTTCGCACTTTCAACTGTTGGCGGCTCGCCTGGACGAAGACGCTCATAAATTTCAAGTAACGCTTTGTCTGTGCTTTCCGTATTATCTTTTTCAAGAGTATTACGCAAATATTCATTATCGCCAATAAGATCGATAATTTCTTGATCAGATCCGAAACCAAGTGCACGTAAAAGAACCGTTACAGGCAATTTACGCGTACGATCAATACGACAGTAGACTACGTCTTTCGCATCAATTTCAAATTCTAACCATGCACCACGGTTTGGAATTACTGTTGTTCCAAAACCTTTTTTACCGTTTTTATCTGTCTTATCATGGAAGTAAACACTTGGTGAACGTACTAACTGAGATACGATTACGCGCTCAGCACCGTTTATTACGAAAGTACCTGTTTCTGTCATGAGTGGGAAATCACCCATAAAGACATCTTGTTCTTTCACTTCATCTGACTCTTTGTTATAAAGACGTACTTTTACGCGAAGTGGTGCCGCATAAGTTACATCTCGTTCTTTGGATTCGTCGACTGGATACTTAGGATCCCCTAAAGTATAATCGATGAATTCAAGTGAAAGATTACCTGTGAAATCTGTGATTGGAGAAATGTCTCTGAACATTTCACGCAAACCTTCTTCCAGGAACCATTCATAAGATGCTGTTTGAATTTCTATTAAATTCGGAAGTTCTAGCACCTCTTTAATACGCGCAAAACTTCTACGCTCGCGGTGTTGTCCATACTGAACTAGTTGACCTGCCAACTCATTCACCCCTCAATAAAGCAATATTAGGACTTTTCGGCACACCATATTTAGTGTATGATGTCGAAAAGACAAAAAGAAAACGAGTTCTATAAGAGCTCATTTTCGGTTAAACACATTTATTCTTGGTAAGTATACCCACTTACAAAATAGCTTTATACAAAAGGGCACACGACCGCAAAATAATATTTTTGCATTTTATTATAATATCATAGCGATTTTGTCAAGTCAAATAATCATTTGACCTTCTTGGCCTTAATGATCCAGTAACCTCTTACCTTATCGACTACTTCAACTTGACCGAAAGTTTCTTCTAATCGATCGAAAGTTGATGGAGCTCCTTGTTTCTTCTGAATGACAACCCACAATTCTCCACCCATACATAACTTCGCATAGGCATCTATATAAAAACGAAAAATCGTTTGTTTCCCAGCACGAATAGGCGGGTTTGTTAAAATTGCAGCAAAGTCAGTTTCAGTAACTTCGGTAAATCCATCACTTTCATAGATTCGTACATTTTGTACCCCGTTTACTTCCGCATTTTTGCGTGAAAGCTGCACTGCACGTTCATTAATGTCAACCATGTGAATTGTACGATTTGCATCAGTTTTGGCAATG
Source organism: Paenisporosarcina sp. (assembly GCF_057785155.1). Taxonomy (NCBI): domain Bacteria; kingdom Bacillati; phylum Bacillota; class Bacilli; order Caryophanales; family Caryophanaceae; genus Paenisporosarcina; species Paenisporosarcina sp. The sequence goes on along the minus strand of NZ_JBYNRN010000007.1, from coordinate 109,364 downwards.
GACAACCCAATAGGTCCATATCCACATCCAACATCTAACACTGGTCCTTCAGTTACCGGCATTACAAACGTGTCAATTAAAACACGGGAGCCAAAATCTACTTCGCTTTTACTAAAAACCCCTGTATCAGTTTCAAATTGAAACAATTCATCACGCAGTGTAGCACTCCATGACTTAGGCTTACTTGCTGTTTGAGGTTTTTTCGAATAATAATGATCAGCCATTCCGGGCACCCTCCAACCTGTTAACTAAATGAAGAAAAAGCCCGCCGATAACTGACGAGCTTTCCAAAAACTATTAATAGAAATTATTTTACTTCTACTGTAGCGCCAACTTCAGCAAGCTTAGTTTTGATTTCTTCTGCTTCTTCTTTAGTTACTGCTTCTTTAAGAGCTTTAGGAGCGTTGTCTACAACTTCTTTAGCTTCTTTAAGACCTAAACCAGTGATTTCACGAACTGCTTTGATTACTTTGATTTTTTGATCTCCTACAGTTGTAAGGATTGCATCAAATTCAGTTTGCTCTTCTTCAGCAGCAGCACCGCCACCAGCAGCCATAGCCATTGGTGCAGCAGCTGTAACGCCAAATTCTTCTTCGATTGCTTTTACTAAGTCGTTTAATTCAAGAACTGTCATACCTTTGATTGCTTCAAGGATTTGAGTGTTGTTCATTGTATTTTCCTCCTAATAGGACTATTTTTTTGTTTGGGATATACCCAGGGTTAAAGAGTTAAGCCGTGTAACGAATTACGCGCCTTGCTCTTCTTTTTGTTCTGCAACAGCTTTTGTTACAAGTGCAAAGTTGCGCATTGGAGCTTGTAGAACGCTGAGTAGCATTGACAACAAACCTTCGCGAGAAGGAAGTTCTGCTAGAGCTTTAATATCATCTGAAGTTGCGATAGCACCTTCAATGACACCTGCTTTAATCTCAAGTTTATCGTTCTTTTTAGCGAAATCGTTTATGATTTTCGCTGGTGCTACTACGTCTTCAGTAGAAAACGCAATTGCGTTTGGACCTGTAAGGCTTTCATTCAAACCTTCAAGACCTAATACTTCAACAGCACGACGAGTCATTGTGTTTTTATACACTTTGAATTCGACACCTGCTTCACGAAGTTGTTTACGAAGTTCTGTAATTTGACCTACAGTCAAACCACGGTAGTCAACTACTACTACAGTAGCTGCAGTTTTGAACTTCTCTGTAATTTCTTCAACTCGAACCTTTTTAGTTTCGATTGCTCTGCTCATCTGGACACCTCCTAATAGAATGAGTCATTTATACCGCCAAAAGAAAAGCCCCTGGTCTATGGATATAGACACAGGGGCTGAAACGTCATCTTTAAAAAGAATCAGAATGCATGTCCTCGGTAGGATCATTACGCGACAAGTCGCACCTACTGTCTACGGTACAAATAATTATTTTACAACAAAAATCATCTTAACAGATAGACTCTATAACTGTCAAATATTATTTGCTAACTTTTACACTTGAAGAATCCACTTTTACAGATGGACCCATTGTCGTTGTAATGTTAACAGATTTCATGTATGTTCCTTTAGCTGCAGCTGGTTTAGCTTTTTGAACAACATCAAATACTGCTAAGAAGTTTTCAACTAACTTGTCGTCTTCGAAAGAAACTTTACCGATTGGCGCATGAATGATACCAGCTTTATCAGCACGGTACTCAACTTTACCAGCCTTAATTTCTTCGATCGCTTTAGTTACGTCGAATGTTACAGTTCCTGTTTTAGGGTTTGGCATTAAGCCTTTAGGTCCTAAAACACGTCCTAATTTACCAACTTCACCCATCATATCAGGAGTAGCTACGATTACATCGAAGTCAAACCATCCTTGTTGGATTTTGTTGATGAACTCTGTATCGCCAACAAAGTCAGCGCCAGCAGCTTCTGCTTCTTTAATTTTTTCGCCTTTAGCGAAAACTAAAACACGTTGAGTTTTACCAGTTCCGTTTGGAAGTACTACTGCCCCACGGATTTGTTGGTCATTTTTACGCGTGTCGATACCTAATTTGAATGCTACTTCAACTGTTGCGTCAAAGTTAACTGTGCTAGTTTTTTTAGCAAGTTCGATTGCTTCTTTAGCTGCGTACACTTTAGTACGGTCAACTAATTTAGCTGATTCTTGTAACTTTTTACCTTTTTTAGCCATTTTGAAAATTCCTCCTTGATTGTGGTTTTAACGGGTTAAACCTCCCACGAATAAGGGTTGCGTGTCCTGAAGACATTCGCAACCCTCCAAAAACTAATGCATCATCAAGTTGCAGGGATTAGTCTTCGATGACAATTCCCATGCTACGCGCAGTACCTTCAACCATCAACATCGCTGCTTCAACTGATGCTGCGTTTAGGTCTGGCATTTTTTGTTCAGCGATTTCGCGAACTTTATCACGCTTCACCGTTGCAACTTTTTTGCGGTTTGGTTCACCAGAACCTGACTGAATTCCAGCCGCCACTTTAAGTAATACTGCTGCAGGTGGAGTTTTTGTAATGAATGTAAATGAACGATCTTCAAATACAGAAATTTCAACAGGGATAATTAGTCCAGCTTGATCTGCCGTACGTGCGTTGAATTCTTTACAGAATCCCATAATATTAACACCTGCTTGACCCAATGCTGGACCAACCGGCGGTGCTGGATTTGCTTTACCAGCAGGAATTTGTAACTTTACTACTTTAACAACTTTTTTAGCCACGAGACACACCTCCTTAAGTCCGTGATGTGGTAATAGGGTTGCCCCTCCCACTCAAATATCTGTCCTGTCAGCTTAATAGCCGATAACATGAGCTAAATTGTGCAGACTATCACAAAATATAGTCTGACCTTTGAAATAATAACACTTTTACATAACTAGTGCAAGTAGCTTTTCAAAATTAAATTTTATGAACCTGATCGAAGTCAAGCTCCATTTTCGTTTCGCGTCCAAACATATCAACAGAAACTTTCAACTTACCTTTAGCTTCATCAATCTCTTCCACTTTACCTTGGAAGTGAGCGAACGGTCCTTCTAATACTTCAACCATTTCATTAACAGTGAATTCAGCAACTTGTTTGCGCTCTGTCATACCCATTTGTTTCAAGATGAAATCAACTTCTTCTGGCAATAAAGGCGTTGGTTTTGCTCCGCCACCAGATGAACCGATAAATCCTGTAACGCCAGGCGTGTTACGAACAACATACCAAGAATCATCCGTCATGATTAGTTCAACTAATACATAACCAGGGAATGTTTTACGCATAACGACACGTTTTTTCCCATCTTTAAAATCTGTTTCTTGCTCTTCCGGAATGATGACACGGAAGATTAAGTCTGACATGCCCATTGTCTCGACACGCTTTTCTAAATTTGCTTTTACTTTGTTTTCGTATCCTGAATACGTGTGTACTACATACCAATTCTTTTCCATCATGAGTAGGACTGTCGTCCGTCCCTCCCTTTCTTAGACACATGAAAAAACCCGTTCGTAGAATAAGACGGGCTATTTCCAATAATAATATCTGTTATCAAATTACAGTGCAAGGAACCAACGAACTGCTTCTGAAATTCCTAAGTCAATAACTGCGAAGAATAAAGCCATAACCACAACTGTTGAAAGAACAATAATCGTGTAACGAGTTAGTTCTTTACGCTTTGGCCAGCTTACTTTTCTCATTTCTGATACTACATTACCAAAAAAACCACTAATATTCGCCATTCTAATTTACCCTCCGAGTACCAAATATCTATATTCTTCAACTTGAAGTAAAGAGTTATAACGTTTGTTTGTGTATCGTATGTGCTTTACAATGCGAACAAAACTTTTTGAGTTCTAAACGCTCATTGGAGCCTTCTTTTGAAGAAGGAACCGTATAGTTTCGAGATCCGCATTGATCACAACTCAACACGACTTTTTTAGCCATATTCTCACCTTTTTATCGTTCATGAGTATTGTTAAAGACTATCACCTCTAGAAAAGGCTGTCAACAGCACCCTAGAGAGTCAAGTTAATGAACGCCACCTATTTCAATGTGCCGTTCTAGTTTCCGCTTCACGCGTTGAAGTGCATTATCAATCGATTTTACATGTCGATTAAGTTCTTCCGAAATCTCATGATACGACTGGCCATCTAAGTAAAGAGCTAATACTTGTCTTTCAAGCTCACTTAAAATCTCAGCCATTTTTCCTTCCATGTAATCGAAGTCTTCCCGATGAATCATTATTTCTCCTGGGTCATCAATAACCGACCCCGATATGACATCCATTAATGTTCGATCAGACTCTTCATCATAAATAGGCTTGTCCAGCGACACATACGAATTCAGCGGAATGTGTTTTTGACGAGTGGCAGTTTTAATCGCCGTAATAATTTGACGCGTAATACAAAGTTCAGCAAAAGCGCGAAACGAAGATAGCTTGTCCCCTCTGAAATCCCGAATAGATTTATAGAGTCCAATCATTCCTTCTTGAATAATATCTTCTTTATCGGCTCCGATTAAAAAGTAAGATCTTGCTTTCATACGGACAAAAGAACGATATTTTGTAATCAAGAAATCTAGTGCATCCGTGTTCCCATTATGGACCAGTTCCACTATCTCTTCATCTACTAAATCATCAAATTGTTGTAGCTTTAAGTGAACATGGTCGCTCTTTATCAACGGAATCACCTCTGCTCTGCCTACGTAGTTAGACCTAGTATACAGGAAGTGGAAATCTAGCGTCAACGGCTCATTTCATTCCTCTTCGCCATTTTTCGAAAATTTCTGTCACTTCTGCAGAAAGAGGAATTTTTGACGTCGGACGTTTCTCTTGAATGGTTTTGACATTCTTCGTGATTTTCGTTTGAACCTGTTCCATCTCGATTTCTAATTCACGTGCAGAAATACGAAGTGCACCTTGCGCAAAAATAACCCATTGTTCCGTTAAATCCGATGTCGCAACATGCACTTGATCTCTTCTCGTAGGTAAGGATGCGGCCAGCTTTTCAATTCGTTCATCCGCGGTTTCATTTTTTCGTGTATAAATAACTTCCACCGCATGCTGAATATTTTTATGCTCAATTCCTGGTACTAAGTGTGCATCAAAAACGACAATAACTCGCCATCCAGAATAAGCCTTATATTCCGCCATCATTTCAATTAACCGATCGCGGGCATCTATTAACTTGTCTGCCTTTAAAGCTCGAAGCTCTTTCCATGCGCCAATGATGTTATACCCATCGACGAGCAAAATGTCCACAATCAGTTACCATTGACCGGTAGGCGGTTGCGTAACACTTCATACATTAGAATAGCTGCCGCTACTGATGCATTTAACGATGTCACTTTTCCAACCATTGGCATGTTGTAAAGGAAATCACATTTATCCTTTAACAGTCTACTCATCCCTTTACCTTCGCTTCCAATAATAATGGCAAGTGGTAATTTTGCATCCATGCGGCGATAATCGGCTGATCCTTTTGCATCTGTTCCAGCAATCCATACCCCACGCTTTTTCAAATCTTCTACTGTTTGCGCTAAATTCCCCACGCGAACAACAGGAATATGTTCAATTGCACCTGTGGATGTTTTGGCAACAATCGCTGTTAATCCCACAGCACGTCTACGTGGAATAATCACGCCATGAACCCCAGTTGCATCTGCCGTTCTTAAGATCGAGCCCAGATTATGAGGATCTTCAAGTTCATCTAAAATTAAAAAGAAAGGATCTTCATTGCGAGAAGCTGCACTTTCAAATAAATCGTCAAGCTCCGCATATTTATAAGCTGCAACCGACGCGGCAATCCCTTGGTGAGTTGCGCCATCCGTTAATTGATCGATTTTGTTTTTTGGTACGAATTGAACGATGAGTCCCGCTTCTTTTGCTAATTGCAAAAGTTCAGCAATTCCAGCTTTCTTGACACCTTCAGCAATCCACACTTTATTCATTTCGCGACCTGAGCGAAGTGCTTCTAGGACAGGGTTTTTACCTGAGAGGATCTCATTGGTTGGTTCTTTTATTTCTTCATTCATCACGTCACGTCTCCTTTCGGTTCTTCACTAATCGTTATTGCACGTTCAATAATTTCACGTACTCGTTCGGCTTGTCCTTGTAAATATAAGCTTCCAATGACCGCTTCAAACCCAGTACTGTATTTATACGTTTGTAAATCTGTGTTTTTTGGAACCGTTCCAGACTTCGCATTTCGTCCTCTTCGAAGAATCGCCTCTTCTTCATCCGACAAAAATTTAGCTTCCAGCATGTTATGAACTACTTTCGCTTGCGCCTTTGCTGATACGTATTTCGTCGCTTCTTTATGAAGCGTATTTGGTTTTACACGCCCCGAACGCAGGAGATGCTCACGAACATATTGTTCAAGAACCGCATCTCCCATGTACGCTAGCGCTAACGAATTTAACTGTTTAACATCTGCGTTTCGTAAAGTGTATTCATTTGTCATCCGCGCTTCCAACGTATTCCTTGCGCCGTATCTTCTAAAAGAATATTCATTTCTTTTAATTGGTCGCGAATTTCATCTGCTCGAGCAAAGTCTTTATTTTGACGTGCTTGAATTCTTTCTTCAATTAAAGCATCGATTTCTTCATCGAGCACTTCTTTTTGAACATCCATTTCAATTCCAAGAACACCCGCTAACTCTTTTAACGTACTCATAAAGTTCTCAAGAACTTTCGCTTCTGTATGAGCTTCCATCAAATACGTATTCGCTAAACTCGATAGTTCAAATAAAGCAGCAATCCCATTCGCAGTATTAAAGTCGTCATCCATCGACTTAACAAATTGCGTTTTCACCTCGTCGATTTTATGCAACCAAATATCCGCATGGTCGCCCAGTTCTGGTGCAGCTTCGAGGCGATGTGCTAAATTCGCATACGACGTTCGAATACGCTCTAACCCAGCTTTCGCGTTCTCCACAAGTTCTTGCGAGAAGTTGATTGGGTTGCGATAATGCACGGACATCATAAAGAAACGCAACACTTGTGGGTCGATCTGCTTGCGAATGTCATTCACCAACACAAAGTTACCAAGTGATTTTGACATCTTTTCATTATCAATATTAATATATCCGTTATGCATCCAGTATCGTGCAAATTGCTTTCCTGTATAAGCTTCAGACTGAGCAATTTCATTTTCATGATGAGGGAATGTTAAATCTTGACCACCTGCATGAATATCGATTGTATCCCCTAAAATTTCACGAACCATAACGGAACATTCAATATGCCAACCCGGACGCCCTTTACCCCATGGACTATCCCAAGAAATCTCACCTGGTTTCGCATCTTTCCAAAGAGCAAAGTCGAGTGCATCCTCTTTCTTTTCACCCGTTTCAATGCGCGCACCAATTTTTAAATCATCGACTGATTGATGAGATAATTTGCCATACCCCTCAAATTTACGCGTTCGGTAATAGACATCTCCTTGAGATTCGTAAGCAAAACCTTTTTCGATCAATACGCCAATAAATTCAATGATGCTGTCCATATGTTCTGTCACACGAGGATGGGCATCCGCTTTTTTGCACCCTAAAGCGGTAACGTCTTCAAAATACGCAGCGATGAATCGCTCCGTTAATTCCGATACTTCTTCTCCAAGTTCATTGGCTGTTTTAATAATTTTGTCGTCCACATCTGTGAAATTAGAAACGAAATTCACTTCAAACCCACGGTACGTTAAATAACGACGAACCGTATCGTAAACAATAACAGGACGGGAATTCCCAATGTGAATGTAATTGTAAACAGTTGGTCCACATACATACATTTTGACCTTTCCTTCTTCTAAAGGAATAAAAGGCTCTTTTTGACGTGTTAATGTGTTGTAAATTTGAATACTCATTTTACAGTTCGCTCCTTTTCTATCTCATCACTCAAACGCTTCACTTCATCTCTTAATACGCTAATTTTATGTTCCAACATATCGCATTTATCCGCTACCGGATCCGGTAAATCTTGATGATCCAAATTACGCTTCACTTTTACGCCATTTTGAACGACGACTGTACCTGGAATCCCTACGACCGTTGCATTAGGTGGCACGTCTTTTAAGACAACTGAACCCGCGCCAACCTTACTATTTTCACCAATCATGATGGACCCTAACACTTTTGCGCCTGTCGCCACTAAGACATTATCATGCAATGTCGGATGACGCTTCCCTCTTTCTTTACCAGTACCGCCTAGTGTGACACCTTGGAAAATAGTGACATTATTTCCGATTTCACATGTTTCCCCAATGACAATACCCATACCATGGTCAATGAAGAAGCGACGACCGATTTTCGCACCAGGATGAATCTCAATTCCAGTGAAAAAGCGACTCACTTGAGAAACGACCCGTGCTAAGAAAAACAATTTGCGCTTAAATAGCGCATGCGCCACTCGATGCGACCAGATAGCGTGGAGTCCGGCATAGGTTAATACCACTTCCACGACACGTCTTGCGGCTGGATCTTGTTCAAATACGACTTCTATATCTTCTTTCATGCGCGAAAACATAACGCTTTCCTCCTTTGTCTCAATTCGACTTTCTATTTTTGTTTGCAAAAAAGTTTATCGCTCAAATCTGCGTGTTTATCAATCAAACTGGCGTTTTATCAATCAACTTGAGGATTTATCAATCAAAATCACACATTTATCAATCAAATCCATCTCATAACCAAGTTAACTACGTAAAAGCAAAACCTTTTTTATTCCAATAAAAAAAGCGCCGCTGTCAAATGAATGACAGAGACGCTGTATAGGCGTGGTTCCACTCTGATTGAAAGGATAAAAAGCAATCCTTCCCGCTTGGCATCTGTAACGTAGATGAATCGGCTCGCTTACTAACTGTTTCAGCTGAGCGCTCAGAGGTGCATTTCCATAGTGCCTAGGCTCAGACCACTTTCAGCCGGTGGTGGTCCTCTCTAAAGAGCTTGCCTCATGTACTTCTCCTCATCAAAGCTTTCTTGATGTATGCAGTTAAAAGATAGCTTCATTTTCACACCATCATGACGGAATGTCAAACTTATTGTTTCGCGTACTTCTCAACGCGCGCAATTACTTTTTCTTTCCCGATTAACGCGATGGCATTAGGCAATTCAGGACCATGCGTTTGACCAGTCGTCACAACACGAATTGGCATGAACAAGTTTTTCCCTTTATGTCCTGTTTCTTTTTGAACAGCTTTAATTGCCGCTTTAATCGCGTCTGGTTCTAATACGTCCATTTGTTCTAGTTGCACTTTAAATGCAGCCATCACTTCCGGTACTTGTTCACCAGATAAAACTTCAGTCGCTTCTTCATCATATGCAAGTTCATCTTTAAAGAATAGGTCTGTTAGCTCAGTAATTTCTGCACCGAAGCTCATTTGCTCGTGGTACAACGCAATAACATCTGTAGCCCACTGCTTTTCTTCAGCTGACAACGTTTCAGGTAAACGTCCCGCTTTTTGAAGATGCGGCAACGCTAATTCCACTACTTCTTCTAGTGACATTTGCTTCACATACTGATTGTTCATCCACGTTAATTTTTGTTTATCAAACATAGATGGAGATTTTGATAAACGATTTACATCGAACATGCGAATGAAATCTTCTTTCGAGAAAATTTCATCTTCACCTTCAGGAGACCATCCAAGTAAAGCAAAGAAGTTAAACATCGCTTCAGGAATGTATCCTAAATCTTTATATTGAGCCACGAATTGAATGATGGACTCATCACGTTTCGAAAGTTTTTTACGATTTTCATTAATGATCAACGTCATGTGACCATATTTAGGCGCTTCCCAACCGAATGATTGGAACACCATGATTTGTTTTGGTGTATTCGATAGATGCTCTTCTCCACGGAAAACATGTGAAATTTTCATGAAGTAATCATCTAAAACGACTGCATAGTTGTACGTTGGGATGCCGTTAGCTTTCACTAATACCCAATCACCCACGTCTTTTGATTCAAACGTGACAGGTCCACGCACTAAATCTTTGAACGTGTATGTCACATCCGCAGGAACACGCATACGAATTGTATAAGTAAGACCAGCAGCTTCTTTCTCTGCTACTTCTTCTTTCGTAAGTTTACGACAAGTCCCTTTATACATAGGCGCAGCAACGCCTTTCGCCTTTTGAGCTTCGCGTTCAGCTTCTAACTCATCTGTTGAACAGAAACATTTATAAGCATGACCGTTCTCAAGCATTTCTTCTGCATGTTTTTGATAAATATCAAGACGCTCCATTTGACGGTATGGCGCATAAGGGCCTCCAATATCAACGGACTCATCATAGTCAATGCCAAGCCATTTTAAGTTATCAAGTTGCGAAAGTTCTCCACCTTCGATATTACGCTCGATATCAGTATCTTCAATACGAACGATGAATTTCCCACCATGATGGCGGGCAAATAAATAGTTAAATAAAGCAGTACGAGCTCCACCAATATGTAAGTTTCCTGTTGGACTCGGTGCGTAACGTACGCGAACTTCTTGTGTCATGTGTGTTTCCTCCTCGAATACGTGCTAAACTTTGTTCATTTTAACACGTTGAACCTTAGTTTTGTATGAGCAATATCGTAGCTTGTGCCGCGATGCCTTCTCCACGCCCTGTAAAACCTAGTTTTTCAGTTGTCGTGGCTTTGACATTTACTTGAGATGGGTCTGCGTTTAGCAACTCTGCAATGCGATCACGCATTTGATTAATATAAGGTGCCATTTTAGGCGCTTGTGCAATGATCGTGCAATCCACATTCCCGAGTTTATAGCCTTTTCCTTCAACGATTTTCCAAATGTACGAAAGCAATTTTGCCGAATCAGCATCCTTAAATTCAGGATCTGTATCTGGGAAATGACGCCCAATATCCCCTTCACCAATAGCTCCTAGTGCAGCATCTGTTACTGTATGTAATAAAACATCGGCATCTGAGTGACCAATTAACCCTTTTTCATAAGGAATCGTAACACCACCTAAAATAAGTGGTCGATTTTCCGCAAATTCATGAACATCAAACCCTTGTCCAACTCGAAACATTTAGTTTTCCTCCTGTTGTCGTTTTTGTAAAATCGCTTCTCCAATAAGAAGATCTTCTTGTGTCGTCATTTTCACATTATCATATGTACTTTCAACGATATGGACAGGGAGCCCCATTCGTTCAACGAGCATAGACTCATCTGTACCTAAAAAGTCATCTTGCAATGCCTTCTCTTCCGCAGTAGCTAAAATCTCATAATGAAAAGCTTGTGGCGTTTGAATGATCCATAATTGTTCTCGGTCAACCGTCTCTTCAATCTGACCGGCTTTCACTTTTTTTATCGTATCTTTTACTTTCACTCCAGCAATCGCTGCACCCGCTTCACTGGCTTTATTCACAAGAGAGGCAATGACTGTCGGTTCAATAAAAGGCCGAGCCGCATCATGCACCAAAATGAGTGGAGCTCCTTTCGCCGCCTTCACGCAAGCATATACACTATGCTGTCGTTCCGATCCGCCATCCGTCATTCCTTTTACTTTGGTAATTTGAAATTGCTCTAGCATTTGTGTGATGATTTCACGTTCTTCTGGTTTAACCGCCAACCAAATAGCGGTACAGTTCGGATCCTGTTCAAACACACGAAGTGTATGAATCAGTATGGGTACATCACGCAAAGTTAAAAACAACTTATTTTGCCCTGCTCCCATTCTTTTCCCGCTCCCAGCAGCAGGTAATGCGACCGCGTATTCCATCCCGTCACCCCATATCATGGAAAAGGAGGCTGTCTCCATCGCCATCAATCTCGGGCGGATGAAGTCAGCCTCGTTTCCTGTTTACTTCTTTTTCGCAAAAATCATTCGTCCAGCTGATGTTTGCAGCACACTTGTTACGACAACATCAATCGCCTGACCGATATATGATTTTCCGTCCTCAACCACAATCATCGTACCGTCATCTAAGTAAGCAACCCCTTGGTTCTGTTCCTTACCATCTTTAATAACCACGATATGCATATCTTCACCCGGAATAACGACCGGTTTCACAGCGTTTGCCAAATCATTAATATTTAACACGGGCACTTGATGAAGATCACAGACTTTATTCAAATTAAAATCGTTTGTCACGACTACCCCGCCCATTTTTTTAGCAAGGCGAACCAATTTCAAATCGACTTCTTGAATATCATCAAAATCATCTTCTGTAATTAACACAGCAGATGCTCGCTCATTTTGAAGCACTTTTAACACATCAAGACCACGACGACCTCGAGTTCGTTTCAACGTATCCGAAGAATCCGCAATATGTTGAAGCTCCGTCAAAACAAATTGCGGAACGACCAGCACTCCTTCAATAAAACCTGTCGCGGAAATATCCGTAATACGCCCGTCAATAATGACGCTTGTATCCAGCAACTTATAAGAAGCCTGCTGCAGGTCCTGAGACGAATCGTCCCCTTTTTTCTTAGGCGCTTGCGTTTTACTAGAAGCGATCATTTGCATCATTTCATCACGCTTTTTGAAACCAACTTGGAAACCAAGATACCCCAAAACAATCGTCAACAATACAGGCAACACCGATGAGATAAACGGTAACTCAATCGCATCGACAGCGAAATTCAATAAGAACGCCACACTCAATCCGATAATTAACCCAAGTGTCCCAAACAGTAAATCAGCAATTGGCGCCCCCAACAAACGTTCTTCCATCCACTTCATAAACTCGATTAAATGATCCGTCAACAACAACGCTAATACATACAGGATAACGGCCCCTATAAGCACTGATACATAAGGATTGTCTAGCCACGGGTTAGAAGATAAATTAATAAGTTCGTATAATTGCGGTAATAAAAGTAACCCGAGTGTACCACCAATCAAAATAAATGTAATTTGAATAATCCACTTTAACAATAAGCCCACCTCCTGATTTTGATTATACACGTTTTCATCTGGAAACACCTTTTTGACGCGGCCGCAGTATGTAAAGTTGCATCGAAAGTTTTAGATTGCACGGGTGGGGGTTGGTTGGGTGGGTTTACTCGTCACTTTTTGTGATTTACTCGTCAACTTTGATGATTTACTCGTCAACTTTGTGCTTTTACTCGTCAACTTTGTGACTTTACTCGTCAAACCTGTCCCACACCCCTAGTTCACTTGCTCATGAGACATGTAATATCCAAGCAGAAGAAGTGGGGGGGTAAGCTTGCGGACGCCCCGGAGTTTACTCGTCACTTCCTGTGATTTACTCGTCACTTTTATACATTTACTCGTCAACTTTACACTTTTACTCGTCAAACCCATCCCACACCCCTAGTTTACTTGCGCATGAGACATGTAATACCCAAAAAGAAGCTTTCCCACTCCTTAAGAGTTTGGGAAAGCTTCTTTTAATGCGTCGTTTACGGATTCAACGCCAATGACTCGGAAACCTTCAGGAAAATCCCAGCCCCCTAAATTAGATGCCGGAATAATCGCTCGTTTAAAGCCGAGTTTCGCTGCTTCTTGGACGCGTTGTTCAACACGCGAAACGCGACGAACTTCTCCCGTCAAACCAACTTCGCCAATAAAACAATCATGCGCACTAACTGCTACATCTTTATAACTCGACACAATGGTCGTCAAGACCGCTAAGTCAATCGCTGGCTCATCTAACTTAACGCCACCAGCTACTTTGATGTACGCATCTTGTGTTTGTAGGAGCATGCCCATACGTTTTTCTAAAACAGCCATTAATAATTGAACTCGGTTTTGATCAAGCCCACTAGCCATCCGTTTTGGATAATTAAAGCTAGTTGGGGTAACCAACGCTTGAATCTCAACTAGGATCGGACGTGTTCCTTCCATGGAAGCAACGACTGTTGATCCCGCAGCTCCTTGCGACCGTTCTTGTAAAAACAATTCAGATGGATTCAGTACTTCTTTTAAACCGCCTTGCAACATTTCAAATATCGCAATCTCGTTCGTTGAACCAAATCTATTTTTCTGCGAGCGCAAAATTCGATACGTATGATGGCGTTCGCCTTCAAAGTACAGCACGGTATCTACCATATGCTCAAGCAGCCTTGGTCCAGCGATTTGCCCTTCTTTCGTTACGTGGCCAACTAAGAAAATCGCAATATTTTTCGTTTTTGCGATGCGCATTAATTCAGCCGTACACTCTCGAACTTGAGATACACTACCTGGAGCCGATGTTACTTCTGGGTGATGCACCGTTTGAATGGAATCGATAATGACAAATTTAGGCTCGACGCTATCAATGGCTTCATTCACCAATTCCAAATTCGTTTCGGAATAAATATAAAGTTCAGAAGAGGTTACACCTAATCGCTCTGCACGCAATTTCGTTTGACGCACCGATTCTTCACCAGACATGTATAAGACACGCTGTCCTTTATTCGCAAGTAGCGCTGATACTTGTAACAGTAAAGTCGATTTTCCGATACCGGGATCTCCCCCGATTAAGACAAGTGAGCCTGGCACAATTCCGCCACCAAGTACACGGTTTAACTCGTTTAAATCGGTGTCAACACGTGGTTCTTCTGCAATTTCAATCGCTGTTATCGGTGTGGCTTTTTGTGCGGTACTTTCAGAGTGTTGGAATGTACGACGCGGGCCTTTGGTAACCACTTCGATTTCTTCCACCATGGTGTTCCATTCGCCACAACCAGGGCAACGTCCCATCCATTTCGCCGACTCGTATCCACATGAATTACACATAAATTTCGTTTTACGTTTTGCCATAGTTCCTCCTATGTAGAAAAAAGAGCATTCCGAACAGCTTGCCGGAATGCTCCTATTGATTTACTTCGTTACAGATGCTTTCGTACGAACGACGAATTCATCATTTTCAACATCAAAGACAACGTTTTGTCCTGTTAAAACTGTACCTTTTAACAGCTCTTCAGACAAGCGATCTTCGACATGTTTTTGAAGTGCACGACGTAGAGGACGAGCTCCGTATTCTGGATCGTAGCCTTCTTTGGTGATTTTTTCTTGTGCTGCTTCTGTTAACTCAAGCTCAATTTCTTGCTCTTGCAAGCGTTTTGTTAGTGTAGCCGTCATCAAAGTAACGATTTCTTTTAAGTGTTCTTTTTCTAGTGAATGGAACACGATCATTTCATCTACACGGTTTAAGAACTCAGGACGGAAGGCTTTTTTCAACTCTTCAAGCATTTTGCCTTTCATGTCTTTGTACTGTTGTTCGCCATCTTGCAGGTTGAATCCAACATATTTGTTTTTCTTTAAATTTTCAGCACCTACGTTAGATGTCATGATCACTACCGTGTTTCGGAAGTCGACTGTGCGACCTTTCGAATCTGTTAGGCGACCATCTTCTAATACTTGCAGCAAAATATTGAATACATCTGGATGTGCTTTTTCAATCTCATCTAATAAAATAACCGAGTAAGGTTTGCGACGAACTTTTTCAGTTAACTGCCCACCATCTTCAAATCCAACGTACCCTGGAGGTGAACCAACCAGACGTGAAGTCGAGTGTTTTTCCATGTACTCAGACATATCTACGCGAATCATGGCATCTTCATCACCAAACATACTCTCTGCTAATGCACGAGCAAGTTCCGTTTTACCAACACCAGTTGGCCCTAGGAAAATGAATGAACCAATCGGACGTTTTGGATCTTTCAATCCAGCACGCGCACGGCGAACCGCTCTCGAAATAGCTGTCACCGCTTCAGATTGACCAATGACGCGTTCGTGAAGCGTTTCTTCTAATTTTAACAGTTTGTCAGACTCTGTTTGTGCAAGTTTAGAGACAGGAATCCCAGTCCACATAGAAACAACAGCTGCAATATCTTCTACAGTTACTTCAGATTCTGCTTTTCCTTGCTCTTCTTTCCACGATTTCTTCGTGCTTTCAAGCTCTTCTTTTAGCTTTTGCTCTGTATCACGGAATGACGCAGCTTTTTCAAACTCTTGGCTTTGAACGGCAGCATTTTTCTCTGAACGAATCGCTTCAAGACGACCTTCCAGCTCTTTTAAATTTGGTGGCGTTGTATATGAACGTAAACGAACTTTTGAGCCCGCTTCGTCAATTAAATCAATTGCTTTGTCTGGTAAGAAACGATCTGAAATGTATCGATCAGACATTTTCGCTGCCGCTTCGATTGCTGCATCTGTGATTTTCACACGGTGATGTGCTTCGTAACGATCGCGAAGTCCTTTAATAATTTGAATCGACTCATCAACAGATGGCTCATCAACTTGAATCGGTTGGAAACGACGCTCTAATGCTGCGTCTTTTTCGATGTATTTACGGTATTCATCAAGCGTTGTTGCACCAATACATTGAAGTTCGCCACGAGCTAGAGAAGGTTTTAAAATGTTTGATGCATCAATAGCACCTTCTGCTCCACCCGCTCCGATTAATGTATGAAGCTCATCGATGAATAAAATAACATTCCCTGCTTGACGAATTTCGTCCATCACTTTTTTCAAGCGATCTTCAAATTCACCACGGTATTTCGTGCCTGCTACAACTGTTCCCATATCAAGTGTCATCACGCGTTTTTCGCGCAAAATTTCCGGCACTTCATTTTGAACAATTTGTTGAGCTAGACCTTCAGCAATCGCTGTTTTACCAACACCCGGTTCCCCGATTAGGACCGGATTGTTTTTCGTACGACGTGATAATACTTCAATGACACGTGTAATTTCTTTGCTACGACCAATGACTGGGTCTAGGCTACCTTCACGTGCAATTTGTGTTAAGTCACGAGCCAAACTATCAAGTGTTGGCGTATTTGCTGCAGGATTAGAACCCCCGCTCGATTGTGCGTGATCATTACTTCCTAGCAATTGCAATACTTGTTGGCGTGCTTTATTCAAACTAACGCCTGCATTGTTTAGAACTCGAGCCGCTACTCCTTCACCTTCACGAATTAATGCTAAAAGTAAATGCTCAGTTCCAATATAGGAGTGGCCTAATTTGCGTGATTCGTCTACAGATAACTCAATCACTTTTTTCGCTCGTGGCGTGTAATGAACGATTGGTCCAACATCACCAGTACCTACTCCAACTAATTCTTCAATTCCTTGCTCAATTACTTGAGGACTCACCTCGATCGCTTCCATTGCTTTAGCTGCAATTCCGCCACCTTCACGAATTAATCCTAATAATATATGTTCAGTTCCAATGGACTCGTGTTTCATACGAATGGCTTCTTCTTGAGCCAGTTGGAGAACTTTTTGTGCGCGTTGTGTAAATCGATTAAACATCATGGGATTCCTCTCCTTCTTGTTCTTCGTTGTTGCTACCTACTTGCAAACGTTCCCTAAACAGCTTTGCACGAAACACATCGCGCTCTTCTGCTTGTAGGGTAATGCCTGCGTATTGTTGTAAAAATCCAGGTTGCATGAAAATCATGCATTCATTCAAAATCGAAACATCGACGCCGTCTATTAACCCTAGATCGATTCCTAATCGAACGTCAGATAAGCAGCGACCCGCTTCTTCAGTAGTAATTGATCGAGCAAAGGTGAGTACGCCGAGTGATCGGTATAATTTGTCTTCCAGCGCATTTGGTCTAGCTCGCATTAACACTTCACGTGCTTCACGTTCTTTTTGAATAATTTGTTCGGTCACACTTTGCAAATCGACCAAAATATCTTCTTCTGATTTACCGAGCGTTGTTTGATTGGAGACTTGATATACATTTCCAAGTGCCTCACTGCCTTCCCCGTAAATCCCCCGAACGACCATTCCTAAACGCGTAATGGCGGTTACGATTCGATTCATTTGCTTCGTCATCGTTAAAGCTGGTAAATGCATCATGACGGAAGCACGCAGTCCGGTTCCAGTATTGGTTGGACAGCTTGTTAAGTAGCCAAATTGTTCATCAAATGCGTAAGGTAATTCTTTTTCAAGCAACTCATCAATTGCATCAGCGTTTTCATACGCTTCGTTTAACTGCAATCCAGGAAATAAACACTGAATGCGTATATGATCTTCTTCATTAATCATGACACTAAATGCTTCATCGTCTGATAATAAAACGGATCCCGCAACTTCCGAATGGGCAAGTTTCGGGCTAATTAAATGCTTTTCTACTAATACTTGTCGATTAAGATCAGACAGCTCTTTTATATTTATATACGAAAAGTTCGAGTCAAGTTCCGCTCCTGCATCAAGTAATACGGATGAGACAGCTTGATCAACTTGCAGTGCTTCATTTTCAGAAAATGAAAGTGGGAATCTGTAGCCCGTTAAATTACGTGCTAAGCGCACCCTTGTGCTCATGACGATGTCTGAGTGACCACCTTGCCCGGCCATCCAACTGGATACCGAGTTTTCAAGAAAACGTTCAATTGACATTGCGTTGATCACCTCCCGATTGAAGCTGTTCTTCTAGCGAACGTGCTTCATCTCGCAAACGAGCGGCTTCTTCGAAATTCTCTTCTTCAATCGCCGATTTCATATGAAGACGAATTGTTTCAATTTGTTTTTTGATTTGAAGCGTTTGGCCAAATGCACCAGGTGATTTCCCGACGTGTTTCACATTACCGTTGTGCAATCGTTTAAAGACATCTGGTAATTGTTCATGAAAGCTTTCGTAACAGGTGGCACAACCGAATTTGCCTTGATTTAAAAACTGACGGAAGGTCCATCCACAAGATGTACAAGCTTGTACTTTCGGTTTTGGCTGCTGTTGAACCTGTGCATTTTCTTGAACACCAAACCAATTGGATAATAATTGGTGAAGCGAAAGTGGATCCTGTTGGAAATCCATTTGAAACGGGTGAAGACTTTGCGCACATACTTCACAAAGATTTCGCTGCACCTGTTCCCCGTTTTGAACTTGTTTAACCGTTACTTTTACTGGTCGTTGATTGCAATTTTCACAAATCATTTCAAGTCGCCTCACTTTGCCTGTTCATACTTGAGTGTCAAAAGCATCGCGTGTAAGATACGCGACCTAATGTCATCACGCATTGGCAATGGTAAATTCAATGTAGTTCGGTCTAGCGCCGCCAACATCATCTTGGCTTCTCGCTTCGTGACAACATCTTCATCAATCAACCGAAACACAATATCCTCCGTCATTGTCTGGGATGCCCCATGCTGCAAACTTTTCATAATACCTTCTATTAAAGCCACTTTCGTATGAGCGCGAACTCGTACGATGCGAATATAGCCACCTCCACCACGCTTACTTTCCACTAAATACCCGCGGTCCGCTGTAAAACGCGTGTTGATGACATAATTTATTTGCGAAGGTACACATTGAAATTGTTCCGCAATTTCACTACGCTTAATCTCAACATGCCCTTTATCATTTAATTCGATAACTTTCTTCAAATACCCTTCAATAATATCCGATATATTGCGCATGCAATCACCCCCTAACACCTGACTTTGACTATCTTTGACTTTATTATATAAGAGGGGGTGGGGAGTGTGCAATTTTTATGCATTTGGTGGGTGGATGTGGTGTGCCTGCGTTGATTTACTCGTCACTTTTTGTGTTTTACTCGTCAACTTTCTCATTTTACTCGTCACTTTTGTAACTTTACTCGTCAACTTTCACTATTTACTCGTCAAAGTAGTCTCATAACCCTAGTTAACTTGTGTTAAAACCTCATAAATCACGAGGAATGACATACGTTCGATTTTTAAAAGTCCCATCTATGAACAAATTAGACTTCTGAAGCATTCGAGAAGCAGTAGATACTGACCTTATTCCAGAGAACTTCATCCACTCTTTTGTTGTCACTTTATGACTAAACAACGATCTGTATTCTTTCAGAGCCTGTCTATGTTCTTCTGCATTTTTATAATGGCATTGGCTGCAACGCCAAAATTTATTCCGATAGATCAATACTTTATTTATACACTGTGGGCACAAAACACCTTGCAAAATTTCAGTGTTAACTTTAGATAATATGTGGGATGGTTTATAGGGATTTAATTCAAATTCGTGTTGAGTGAAAAGGAGTTGAATTTTGCGGGGTTCAAATTTGGGGTATAGATGATCCGCATACATTAGATGTAGGCTTTCTAATGTTTGGTGTAATCCAGATACATGAATAGCAGACTTTTTTGAGAATGGTTTCTCTAAAACGGATGATGGATTTGAAAATACAATCAAACCATGGACTGGCATAGGGATATTATGAAAGGACAAGAATTTTTGAACAAAACGTTCACTTCTCAACAGTTGATCTTCCGGATTACGCATCCCTTCGACCGGACCATTATCCCGTTGGCGGGTAATTTGATGAAGTTGATTATCCAACTTTATTATGCCTGGGAGGTTCTTCACTTCGATAATTAATAAAAATTTTTCGTGAATAATGAATGTATCTATTCCCAACTATTAAACCTTTCATTAAAATATAGGATTTAAAAAAGTCACTCTCCTCTATTTCTCTATCTACTCTTAGTTCACCTGCGTAACCTCCACCTTCTTTTCTCAATGCTTCTTGCAGCGCATTCTTAATTGTGCTCACATTCCCTAGTCGCCTTTCCAACGCTTCATAAAACAAATATTTCTCCGATTTTCTTCTTATAAGATTCAATATTCCCTCCAATTAATACGACTTAATTTGAATATAATTAAATTCCCTCGATAAATCAAGAATAATCAGATTTTATTCCATATGAAAAGCGCCACCCCTAAATGAGCGGGTGGCACACTATCTTATAAAAGCAGATATGCAATTGGGGTAACGATGATCAGCGTTAGAATCACGCGTTGAACCCATATAACGAGTAACTTCGGAATTGAGATTGGGATTTCAGTAGACACGATACATGGTACGACTGCTGAGAAGAAAATGATTGAGGATACAGATACCACCCCAATAACGAATTTCACAATAATCCCTGATTCTACAACTAGTAAAGCTGGTAAGAACATTTCAGCGATACCTAGTGCGCTTGCTTTAGCAACAAGCATTGGTTCAGGGAGCTGCAATACATACGTAAATGGATAGAAGATGTAACCTAACCAATCAAATACCGGTGTGAATTCAGCGAGTACTAATCCTAATAATCCGATTGATAAAATTGACGGTAAAATGGCCATCGCCATTAATAAGCCATCTCGGAAATTATCCCAGATGTTTTTCCCTAAACTCGGCGTTTGCCTAACTGTTTCTTGCGCTTCATTCCAAGCTGCTGAAAGGCGACTGCCTTCAGGATTTGCTTCAGGTTGAGGCACGCTACCTTCATAATAATCATCTTTGATGCGATTTAATGGCCAAATACGCGTTGTGATCGCGGTTACGATGAATGTTACCACTAGCGTGATCCAGAAGTACATATTCCACATATCCATTAAACCAAGCGTCTTAGCAACGATTACCATAAATGTAGCGGATACAGTTGAAAAACCAGTGGCAATAATGGCTGCTTCACGAGCAGAGTATTTCCCCTCTTTGTACACGCGATTCGTAATCAGTAATCCCAATGAATACGAACCTACGAATGAGGCTACCGCATCAATTGCCGAACGACCAGGCGTTTTCCAAAGTGGACGCATAATTGGTTGCATCAATACGCCAATAAATTCAAGTAACCCATACCCTACGAGTAAAGCCAAGAACACGGCCCCAATCGGTACTAATAAACCGACAGATATCACTAATTTATCGAATAAAAACGGTCCCATACTCGGTTCAAATAACCATGCAGGTCCGAATCCAAAAACAATCATAATCCCAACAATAAGTCCGATTACTTTAAAGAAAGAAAACGCGATATCAACATTTGATTTCTTCCAAGTTCCTGATACAAACGGATACACCGCTCCTGCTAAAATCAACAATAGTGCGTAATAAGGTAACACCCCTGTTACGTTCGTTTGAATCCACGTGACAATATGGTCGAGCATAATGGAATTCTTTTCGCCGATTGTGACAGGTACGAAAAACATAAATGCACCGATAAAACTGTAGACGAAAAACTTCCACATAGGAGCTCTAGACTCCGCCTTTATACTTGAACTTTCCCCCACTTGTTGCATATTATTTCCCCCTTTGTGAAATAACTCTCCCCGTAACAAACTCCAACCACGCGTAAACGCCGGTTTTCATGGTTGCACTCGTCGCCACATCGCGTGATGGGTCGAGGCAAACGAAGTCGATGTGACGGACAGATTCATGCTGGCCAATCAACAACAAACTCGCGAATAATTCTTCCGCACTCATGCCGCCTGGTGTTGACGCTGGAACGCCCGGTGCAACTGCGATATCGAGCACGTCCATATCAATCGTGACATAGACGCGGTCAACTTTTTTGGCTAATAAAGCCAGTTCATTCATGACGCATTGAGCCACCCCTAGCTCACGCGCTTTACGCAATGTCACCATACGAATGCCATGTTCTTTTGCATAAGCTACGAGTGGTGCCGCATTAAAGTAGCCGTGCAATCCGATGTTGACGACATCTTCACCACGCACGATGCCACCATCAATTAATTGACGAATCGGCGTTCCGTTTGCTGGCCCTAATTCGGCAGGATCTCGGACGTCTAAATGCGTATCTAACTGTAGAATGCCGATTCGTTCAGCAGGGAAGGCTTTATTGACCCCGCGAACTGCACATGCTGTGACACTGTGATCTCCACCAATGAGGCATGTCGTAGCATCTGTGTACTTGGCGACTAACTCACGCGTCGTGTCTTCAATACGTTGGTGCGACAGCAAAATGTCCGTCGTGTGCATTGCGATATCTCCTGCGTCTGCTACTGAATAAGACGATAAATCGACGTCTTCATCTAGATTGTAGGTCGCAAATCCTTTCCAGAGCTTGCGGAATTCTAATGGATATAACGAAGCGCCGGATACGCTGATGGATGACCTTGATATTGGTGCTCCGTATAACACCATATTCGGTGACTCGTCCGACAATGGCTTTACCCATTGATGAACAAAGTCGCCTTCACTATCGCGCCAAGACCATTCGGGTTGTTGTAAATGTTTCATTTAACCCACCACCTGAACGCCTTTTTTCCATACTGATTGAACGTGATTTACGCCAAATAAGTATTGAAGCTCTTGGTAATTTGAAATATGCCACATGACGATATCCGCTTGTTTGCCGACTTCGATTGAGCCTACTTTTTCTTCCATACCAATGGCACATGCACCGTTCATTGTTGCTGCCACGAGTGCCTCTGCTGGAGTTAGACGCATGGAAATACATGCTAAATTCATAACCAGTGGCATCGATGTTGTTGGAGATGATCCAGGATTACAATCGGTCGAAATCGCCACTGCAACTCCGGCATCAATCATCGCACGACCTTGAGCCGCTTCTTCACCCAAGTACAAAGCAGTCGCTGGTAACAAACACGCGATAACGCCCGCTTCCGCCATTAAACGAATTCCTTCGTCTGACGCTTTCAGCAAATGCTCTGCCGAAATCGCGCCGACTTTCGCAGCAAGTTCTGCACCCCCGTAGGATTCGATTTCATCGGCATGTATTTTAGGAACTAACCCAAGTTCTTTTCCTGCCAATAAAATACGTTCCGACTGCTCAGGCGTAAACACGCCCACTTCGCAAAAGACATCATTGAATACAGCCAGTTCCTCATCCGCTACTTTCGGAAGCATGTCATTCACCAGTACATCAATATATTCATCTTCCCGACCTTTATATTCGCGCGGGACTGCATGCCCGCCCATAAATGTTGGAATTAAATCAATCGGATGCGTTTCATTTAATCGCTTCATGACACGAAGTTGTTTAATCTCCGTTTCTAAATCCAAGCCATAACCACTTTTTCCTTCTACAGTGGTTACACCGTGTGCTAAAAATGAGTCAAGACGTCGTGTCGTTTGTTCGATCAATTCATCTTCCGTCGCTTCGCGAGTCATACGAGTGGTAGCGTGAATACCACCACCCGCATTCATAATATCCATATACGTTGCGCCTTCTAATCGCATTTCAAATTCGCGTTCACGGCTTCCGCCATACGCAACATGTGTATGCGGGTCAACTAAACCTGGCGTTACTAATCGGCCAGTAGCATCAACAATTTCCGCTTCACTCGCACGGTCTCCATATATACGCTCCAGTTCAGCAGTTGCACCGACGGCCATAATCTTACCGTTCTCTATCCACAAACTGCCGTTTTCAATTACCCCTAAATCGGACATCGCTTCGCGTGTGCGGGGTTTATTGGCACCAGAAATCGTTGCAAGTTGGGCTGCGTTCTTAATCCAAATAGGTTTCATTATTTCTCACCCTTTAACATTGGGATATTAACCCCTTTTTCACGTGCTGTGTCGATGGCTAAATCGTACCCGGCATCTACGTGGCGGACAATTCCCATTCCTGGATCCGTCGTCAAAACGCGCTCTAAACGAGCTTCTGCTTCTTTCGTTCCATCAGCTAAAATAACCATACCTGCGTGAATGGAATAGCCCATTCCAACGCCGCCGCCGTGATGAACTGACACCCATGTTGCACCACCTACAGCATTCACCATCGCATTCAAAATCGGCCAGTCAGCAACCGCGTCCGATCCATCTTTCATCGCTTCTGTTTCACGGTTTGGAGATGCTACGGAACCTGAATCTAAGTGATCACGGCCGATAACGATCGGCGCACTTAATTCCCCACTTGCAACCATATCGTTAATAATTTTCCCAAAACGAGCACGCTCGCCGTATCCTAACCAACAAATTCGAGAAGGGAGTCCTTGGAATTGAATTTTCTCTTGCGCCATTTTAATCCAGTTACATAAATGGGTATTGTAGCTAAATTCACGTAAAATCACTTCGTCCGTTTTACGAATATCTTCAGGGTCACCAGATAGCGCTACCCAGCGGAAAGGTCCTTTCCCTTCGCAGAATTGTGGACGGATGTATGCCGGAACAAACCCAGGGAAATCGAATGAGCGTTCAACGCCTTCATCTTTTGCCACTTGGCGAATGTTGTTTCCGTAGTCAAACGTAATCGCACCTTTAACCATCATCTCAACCATTGCTGACACGTGAGTTGCCATAGAAGCTTTCGAAAGCTTTACATATTCCGCTGGGTTTTCCGAACGAAGTTTTGCCGCCTCCTCTAGTGAGTAACCAGCTGGCACATAGCCATTCAATGGATCATGTGCGGACGTCTGATCAGTTAACACATCCGGGATAAATCCGCGTGCAATCATTGCTGGTAAAATTTCTGCCGCATTTCCAAGCAAACCAATCGATAGCGCTTTTCCTTCCGCTTTCGCTTCTTCAGCTAAACGAATCGCTTCATCAAGTGAATCTGTTTTCACATCCGTATAACGAGTTTCAATACGTCGATCGATTCTCGTTTCATCTACTTCAATTCCGATACATACGCCGCCAGCCATTGTAACTGCTAGTGGTTGAGCACCACCCATTCCACCAAGTCCAGCTGTTAATGTGATTGTTCCTTTTAATGATTCGCCGAAATGTTGCTTCGCAAGTTCTGCAAACGTTTCATACGTCCCTTGAACAATCCCTTGAGAACCGATGTAAATCCAGCTTCCTGCCGTCATTTGGCCATACATCATTAAGCCCTTCTTATCTAACTCGTGGAAAGTTTCCCAGTTTGCATAAGCAGGCACAAGGTTTGAATTAGCAATTAACACACGCGGTGCGTCTGTATGTGTTTTAAAAATTGCCACTGGTTTTCCAGATTGCACAAGCAACGTCTCGTCGTTTTCTAATTCTTTCAGTGAACGCACGATCGCGTCGTAGCTCTCCCAGTTACGTGCCGCTTTTCCGATTCCGCCATATACCACTAAGTCATCTGGATGCTCTGCCACATCTGGATGTAAATTATTACTTAACATGCGCAATGCCGCTTCTTGTTGCCACCCTTTTGTATTTAGTTCCGTACCTTTATATTGGACTACTCGTTCTGATGCTTTAATTTTCATAATGGTCCGCCTCCTCTTATCATACTTCTATTTTATATTGAAAGTTCTGATAATTGTTTATAATTTAATGCTGATTTTATGTTTTAGTGTGTAAAATACGAGAAATTTAAAGAATTTTATGTTTTATTTCAATAAAATCTATGGAATTGATACTTTATTTACAAATAAAATAAGGTTCTTTATAAGTCATTATTACAACTATAGATTTTCGTTTCAGACGGACGCGTTCCGCGGGCATGGCCTCAGTCTCCTCATCACTTCGTTCTTCCGGGGCCTTCAGCTCATGCTATTCCCGCAGGAGTCGCCGTCTTCCACTTCAATCCGTCTCAAAATAAAAAATTCTAAAACTTTAAACAAAAAATTAGATTGTAAATGCCGCTTTATCTAACCTTAAATCCGTTCGAGCTTACTGACCAACCTCTGCATTTCTATTAAATTAATGAAATGTTGCTTATAAAAACAACTTTCGTTGCGTACACTTCTAGAATAAGGAAGTTGATATTGCGTGAGGGAAGGAGATTATTATGATAGCTTTCATTAAAACCAATAAAATAGAGTTACTGATGTGGGTGCTGGTACTGCTAGCGACTTCAGGTTTCGGGGTATTTGTTTTCTCACATGCATATGGAATGTTAAATGTATTGATCACTGTCAGTCTATGTATTTTAGCCATTATTGGGCTCGTCGTCTTATTTGAAGTACATCTAAAACATCGAATCCACCACTTCTTCAAAACACAAATCACCATTCAAAATATGCGAAAGCTTACTGATCAATCAGTCCGTTTTACAAAGAAATGGGGCAATTTTAAGATCCTCTTTCAAAATAGCAGATTGAAGATGAGTGCTTTAAAGTTAAAAAGATGAGTTGCATCAGCAACTCTTTTTTTATTCCACAAAAAAAGACCGATCATAGTTGTCGGTCTTTTACAGGTTATACAATTTTCAAAATCGATTATGCTACTTTTTTGAATAATGTAATGCAGTAAATAGCTGCTAAACCAACCAATACGTAAACAACGCGAGCGATTGGGCTATCCATTCCTCCGAATAGTCCTCCTACAAGATCCCATTGGAATAAGCCTACTAACAACCAATTCAAGCCACCGATAATAACAAGTAAAAGTGCGATCATATTTAAGCTTTTCATCTTCCCATCTCCTTTGTTTAATATTTGTATATAGATTGTATAATCTATATAACTTTAAAGTAAACCTACTTACAAAAATAAACAAGGATGGATGTGCTGGAGAATGTTTTATCTTTTTAAAATCGATAACTTGAAGGCGTTTGACCAGTGGCCGTCTTAAATTTCGCGTTGAAATAGGATTGATGAGTAAAGCCACTTAAACGAGAAACTTCTTCTAAAGAAGCATCGGATTCTTTTAATAAGCGCTTTGCTTCTCGAATTCGGATTTCTTGTAAAGCATCACGGAACTTCACACCTGTACTTTGGTGGTATTTTCGACTAAGCGTGCTTTTATTGATGTTCAGTGCATCTGCACAGGCGGCTAAGTTCCAAGCTGGATTCCAGTAATTTGATTCCATCATAGATCGAACTTTTTCAGGGAAGCTAGACTGTCCTGAAGTGGAAAGAGCAGGTTCTTTCATTAATAAACCAATAAAGTCGTTTAACTTTTGAATAATTATATACATGACGGGTTCGCGTATGATGTCTTGGAAAAGTTGATGATATTGTTTTTCCAACATTCCTGAGCGCATTGATTTAGCAGTCATAAACCTGCGGATTTGTGCTAATACACTGGTTAAACGTATGCGAACCATTTCAGGATCTGGAAATGGGGCTTCAAGGACAAGGAAGTCTTGTTCGAGCCAGTCTCGGATTGCTTTCACATCCTGTTTTTCTAACATTTCAATCCATATTCGTTGCTCAATGGGAGATAAAAATGGATCTAGCTCTCGCCACGTTAAGTCTTGCGTTTCTACAGAAACAATATCGTAGCCATCATAAAAAATGCGTTCTTGGTACCTCCGCATTTTTTGGTACAAGCTGCGCATACTTGGTCCTTTTTCAGATTCATATAAATAAAAGGAGAGCAACGTATCTGACTTTTGTTTCCATAGAGCATAGAACGATGAATAGGCTTCTGTTAATTGAGATTGCTCATTTAGTCGGTGTACGACTAATGTGAAATCAGAAAACGGAAATACTTGAAATTGAGTTGAAAATGAAAACCCTTCTAGTGTTCTCACTATTTCCGAGCCCTGCTCTTTATTGGAAGAAACAATGGCACTGACTAACAGGGGCGAATTCGGAAACGTCTCTGTCAGCAATAAATCCTGGTACGTAAACATGCTGTTCTGAACGGTTTGGTCTTGAGGCAATCTATTTTGCTCATTGCGCAAACGAAACCGTGCTTGATGGATAATTTTGATTAACTGTTCAGGTTGAAAAGGTCTAAATAAGACGTCTTCAGCTTTATGCTTTAAAGCCCCGTAAGCGGTTTGGAACGTACGATTGGATGAAAGACCAAGCCATCTTGAACCTGCCGGAAGAAAGGATTCTTCCATGACGGGCAGAATATCCAAATCGATGATAAAAAAATCGTGTTTTCCAGAATGCCGATCACCGGTAGAGCCCTCTACAGAATCTTCAATTTCAATAGAAACATCACGCATTTGAGAAGAAATCATCCACTTAATGCCTTGCGCTTCAAGCGGATCTTTCGTTAAAACGTAGACATGCATAGTCAGTCTCCTCTTATCTTCGAGTAAACATTATCGTTCGTTCACTTGATGTGCAATACTTTCATCGATTGTAACATTTATCGATTCAGGAATTTTCAAATGTAATGTCGGTGACCATTCGGATGAAGAATTATGATGACTTTCTGAGTCTTTTTTTGTGAACTGGGTTGTAAACATATCGTATTCAAAATTGGCTAAGTCATAAGAACGACTCCCCGTACTTGAAATGGTTAAGACGTTTTCGCTTTGGTCTATTTTGAAGTGTTTATTAAAATCTTTTGCCTCGTAACCATTCATGATAAGTTTCCCTTCATACAGGAAAGCTTCGATACGATTTGAATCGCCTGGAATTCGTTCAATTGTGACTAATACCGGCATTTGTCCAAGTGTTTTAGGTTTTAAATAAAACTCATCGTTACTTACTTCTTGAACCCATTCTTTCATGAGATACTTTGAATCCACATCTTCGAATTTCCCTTCATTTAAGCTGACGAATGATGAAGTATACCGGTTTACCTCTTCTCGATCAATTGATTGAAATACACTATTTTCATTTAATGGAATGAAATAAAGAACAAATGTAGCAACCACGATCAACACGAAATAGCTCATAAGAATATAGACACTTACCTTCCTAGGAAGTCGAACAAGAGGTTTACGTGAATTATTTTTAGTTGCTTGAAAGCCTAGCGTAATTAGTAAAATAATGATTAAAGGCAGTAAAACAATACTCATTAATACCGCACCTCCTTACTACGATTGACGAACCAAGTAATAGCTAGCAGAATCGTCGATAACCCCGTAGCTTTTAACATAAACAAGCTCAATGAAGATTCACCTTCATAAAAATTATAGAGTGGGATTATTAAGGAATCCGCACCTATTTTGGCTAATAGAACATTCGCTAAGCTATACAGTACTAAAAAACCGAGAGGAATGAAGCGATTAAATTGAAACAAAACGACAACTAAATATGTTAATGAAGCAAACAAGAATATATAACCAAAGGTTCCTGTTATGTTCATGATGTGTTCAACAAACGTAAATGAGGTATTCAGGATGATTCCGTTTACAAAGAGTCGTTGAACAAGTGGAATGAGTGAACTAGCAAAATAAGCAGTGAACGCACCAATAGCTGCTATAAAAATTAGAAAAATGACGTTTGAAATAAATTGACTTAATCGAGTGGTGACATAGGTATAATCCATTCGGTTCGATGATTCAAGAGCTAAATAAACACTTGTGCCAACTACCCATAAATAGGTCATGATTAGTAAGAAAGATGAGCTATAGACGTGGGAAGTAGTATAAATATTTCCACTCGATGAGCTTCCCGAACTTGTCGCCACAGCACTTAATAAAATCCCAAACAATTGAACGCCCACTAGAGACAACCAAATGGAATGGTGTGATAGAAATTTGAGTCTCAGTTGTTTTTTCACGACATCAAACAAGCTCATTTCGTTCAAAGACACGATCAATCCCTCCTTCTCGGCTATCTGTTAAGTAAATAAACGCTTCATTGGCTGTCAGTTTAATAAAAGTAAGTTGAGGGAAATTCTCGCGATGCACATATTGACTGACTTTCACAACTGCCATCACAGTCCCCGGAATCGTTTCGTTATAGTCTAACTTTTCATGCATCGAGACAAATCGATCGACCTCCACTTTACTTCCTTTTACAGCCATGACACTTTCCTTTAACTCCGAAATGGACAGATGCATGAATGCTTTTTGGTTATGAATAATCAACACATCTTCCAATAAATTCTCGATTTCTTCTAAGTGGTGACTAGAAAGTAAAATTGTTCTCGGGAAGGCGAGATAATCTTTCAATAAAGCACGATAAAAATCTTTGCGTACCGCTGAGTCCATACCTGTAGTCGGCTCATCATAGATTGTGAGTGGGCAACGTGCCGCAAATCCAATAATGGCATGGAACGTACTTCTCATCCCTTTAGATAAGTTTTGAACATACATTTTAGGTGATAACTTAAAATATGCCATCAATTCATTTGCTAAAGAATCATTCCAATTTGGATAGAACAAAGCAAAGGATTGCAGGAGTTCTCCTAAGGTGAGCGAAATCGGTAAACTCATGTTGTCGTCAATCATTATGGTATTAGCTGACACCTTAAGACTTGTGAAAGGATTCTCCCCCATTACCACGACATCCCCGTGAGACTTCTTCAAGTAGCCTGCCACTAATTTCATGAATGTGGATTTCCCCGCTCCGTTACGTCCAATGACACCGGTAATGGTATTCTCTTGGATTGAGCAATGAAAATCTTCTAAAGCAGTGTGTGCCCGGTACTTTTTCGTAACGTTTTTACATTCAATCACGACCAATTCCCCCTTCATTCTTTGCTTTCGCTCTTTTTAACATGTCGATTAGTTCGTCAAATGGTACTTCCAGGCGCTCAGCTTCATCCACTATCCCATTTACAAGTGTCGTTAATTTCTCATTTTTTCGTTTGGATAAAATCACGTTTCTTGCTTCAGATGTTACGAACATGCCAAGTCCTCTTTTCTTATACAAGATGTCATTGTCGAGTAAAATCGTTAAGCTTTTGCCAGCTGTCGCGGGGTTGATGGTAAATAGATCCGCAAGTTGGTACTGGGAGTACATTTTTTCATCAGCTTTAAATTGTTCGCGCAGTATCTCATTTTCAAGCCATTCTGCCAGTTGAACATAAATGGGAAGATCCGATTCTTCATAAAACTTCAATTTCGCGCCTCCTCCACTACCTAAATTTTAGGTGCATTACTGTTATAATGTACTATATTGCATTATGTAATAATTGGCAACAAAAAAATCAACTTCTTTTTTCAGAAGTTGATTCAGAATCATATAAATCCAAGGATTTACCTCGAACAGAAATAAATGTGGTTGGCTATTCCTTTCGCTTTCCGCGGACGAAACGTCAGCCTTTTTGGCTCAGCTGTCTTTTACAGCCGGCCAATGGGTTCTTAATTTCCGGGCATCCGTCCACATCTTAAACCACTTTATTCCGGAACATCTCCACCGTACATCTTCCATTCTTCTCGCGAAGGTCCATACATGCCAACCATGGTTAAACCTGCCTGACGCATTAAAACTGTCAATTGACCTCGATGGTGAATTTGGTGTTTCACTAATACATCTAATGTTTTTGCACTCGACCACATTTCACCATACATGTCATGTTCTTTGGATAAGCCTGCATCTGACCATTGTTCGCGCATGGCAGTGGCTAAATTTTTGCTAGCTCTCTCATATCCCTCTGCTATTTCTTTTGCAGACGATGGCACTTTGGCGTCATGATGCGGCGCATCGAATTCAAGTCCGACACGAGACATCATTTCGTGAACTGAAACCACAATATGCCAAGCTAAGAACCCTAATGTTCGTTCTCCTTCAGCAACTCGTGTGGGTAAAGATTCGTCTGTTAACAACGCCAATAACTTTTGTGTGGATGAACTTTCATCCGACCAGTCTGCTAAAAATTCTTCGATTGTATGGTACATACTTTGCCTCCTTAAGATATCTCTTTCTGTATCTTTCGAGGGTCATTCTCAAATTCCTGCATTACGCTTCAATCATTTCTTTGCTTTTACTTTCTACTTCGGTTAATTCTGATTGTAATAATCGTTTCTTTTCATCTAAAGAATGCAATACAGTCGAAACGTCTCTGCTTGTGTTTTCAAGGTTTCCTTGCGATTTTTTGATCCGTGAATGAATCGTCCACTCACTAAAAATATCATCAAAGAAATAATCCGCAACTTGGATAAAACTCCCTCGTTCCACGGTAAATGCACTCGCTTCTAAAGCTTGCACATCCTTCATTTCTCTTTGGAAGCGTTGAAGTGCCATCTGCGCACGATGGATGGTGTCTTCAGATTCATCAATGGCGTTATGCTTCATTGCGGTAACGATCATCCCACCCCCTAAAAACGTATCCCATGTTGAAAAACTTTTAGCCGATGCGAGTTGGTCAATCGCACTCGACAATAACGATTTCGCAGTAGTTCCTGCACTTTGCGCTTCATCTATTTCTTTTAACATCGTTTTGATTTCTGTTTTCCTTGTATATAAACTTTCTATAACAGCATAGTTTTCAGGTGAGTTTTCTTTTAACCATTGTTTTTTCTCATCCATCAGTTGGTGCCATCGAGGTTGTAACTGCCTAAAGCTTTCATCGGCTAACTCAACTCGAACATTTCGTTCTTCTTGTTCCAGATCTTCAACCATCTTCACTGCTTCGTTCCATTTTAATTCAACCGCTGCTGCTTCCGCCTTCTCTTGGTCACGGATTTCGTCGAGATTGCCTCTCCAATTTTGAACCATATTGGTGAATGAAAACCCGTCTAACTTCTCCACATCCAGTTGTTCTTTTGTTAATTGTCTTTCCAGTTCATTTCGCTTAGTTGAATAATCGAGGATTTCTTGTTTTAATGATTCCATTTTACGAACCAAGCGTTTTTCTTCATTCATTAACAGTTGCAATTCTGACTGTTTTTGTTGATATGTCTCCCACATGTCCATCACTCCTTGCTAAATATACGATTAAGTAAAGAAAGAAGTTTCATTCTTTTAATATTTTGGGAATACATTGAAATGTTGGAACTTTTCTTCTAGTTGAAGAGTCTAATGAGTAAGTATTGAAATCGGAAGAGTTAAGGTGGTTAATTCAATGAAAAAGTGGATTGCAGCAATCGTGGTTATAGGAGTTATTAGTACTTACATGGCACTTTCAACGAAATTTCACTATCCTGAACTGCCATTTTCCAATAAAACCAAATATGAAGTAGCGAACCTAGCCACCACTTCTACTTTACCGCTTTCTAAAATTACGCAAGAAGACGGATATATATGGTTTGTTACAGATGATTCGGAGGACATTGCAGAAGAATCACTGAAAAAGCGGCTGCAAAAAAACGGCTGGGAATTTGTTGAGAAAGATGGATCTGGTTACTTTTTTGAGAGAAACGGCGAAAGAGTGATTATTGAAAGCGAGAAATGGACAAGCAATTATCTTCTTTTTCAACTGCCTATTGGTCTTTAAGGTTTTTCCTCACTTTAAGACTAGGTGTTTACAACTTCCGTATGAACAATTGACTGAGGTGGCGTAATGATAATCAAAAAACAAAAAAAGAGATTCCTCATTAGTGCATTATTTGTGCTGATTATCATTTTAAGTATGATTACAAACCCAACCAAGGAAGAGTACCTTCAGTTCAGTGGCTGGAGCAAGTCACCAGAAAGTATTCATATTCATATTGAAAGAGTTAACTTTTTCATATTTTCAACTTACACCCCAATTGTAGCTCACGAATCTGGGATAACCCATTTGGGAATAATGGGACACTTCTTTCAAATTTCAGATGGTCAGTTTGATTACCCTGGGTGGTTAGAGTTCTTTAACTAAATAAATGCACACAACAAAAGACGATTCGACGTTAAAGTTTCTTAACATCGAATCGTCTTTTTAATGATTATTTTTTCTTCTTCATACCAAATGGCCACCAAACTCCGCGGTCAAAGGAAACCGTCATTGCTGGGATTAATAATGGCAAAACAATTAATCCATACAACAGGAGTCCAATCACGACAATTGATGCGATTTGCATCAGACTAAGAACACCTGATGGTAACATTGCGCCAAATGTACCTGCTAAAATAATAGCAGCTGTGATAATAACTGTACCCATTTTCGCCATAGAAATGCGCATCGCTTCACGTACGGTCAATCCACTCTCTGCTTCTTCACGGAAACGGTCGAGCAAGAAGATTGAATAATCGACACCAAGTGCAATCAACATCACAAATCCAAAGAACGGAACAGCCCAGCTAATACCGTCATAGCCTAGGATGTTTTCGAAAATAAGCTCAGCTATCGCAATGGACGTGAAATACGTTAACAACAATGAACCAA
Organism: Paenisporosarcina sp.; assembly: GCF_057785155.1. Taxonomy (NCBI): domain Bacteria; kingdom Bacillati; phylum Bacillota; class Bacilli; order Caryophanales; family Caryophanaceae; genus Paenisporosarcina; species Paenisporosarcina sp. The sequence goes on along the minus strand of NZ_JBYNRN010000007.1, from coordinate 74,938 downwards.
TCATGAACAATGGCATAATCATCGATCGGAACAAAATCGCCAATACAACAAACAAGCTGATTAACATAATAACTACAGTGCTTGTGAAATCACTTGAAGAAATATCAGCTAAATCACTGTTAATACTCGCAATCCCACTAAACGCAATATCAGTATCTTCTAGTGGCGTCCCTTTCACTTCCGCTTCTGTCGCATCCTTAATGCGTTGAACCGTTTCAATCGCTTCAGGTGAATATGGATCGTCAGATAAAATAACTTCCATCTTTAAGCCAGTACCTTCAGCAAACGTATATCTCTCCAAAACTTGTGCAAAGTCTTCATTTTCAAGTGTACCTTCAGGAATGAACAAACCTGTATCGCGAACAGCTTTACTTTCGCTCATAGCGGTCATCATATCGCTTACTTCTGTTAGACCCTTAATAATTTCTGATAGTCCTTCATTTGAAGCCGCAAGCCCTTCTGTTACTTGAGATAACCCTTCACTTCCAGAACCTGCACTAGCTAAACCTTGTTGAATTTGGCCCAGTTGTTGACTAATCGCCGTTAGTGCACCGACTGTTTGTTGGACATTCCCTGATTGTTGTAGACCTTGTGTAGTTAAACCTAACTGTTCATTTAACTGTCCAAGCCCTGCAGCCACTTCACCTAGCCCACCACTATTACCTGCTCCAGCTAATCCTGATTGGATTTGATCTAGACCGGCTCCGATTTCTGTTAAACCATCACGAGCTTCAGATAATCCGTCAGCCATAAGACCAAGCTGACGATCTACATACAAGTCTTCTAGAATTTCACCCGTTGGTCGAGTAACAGCACGGATTTTATCGACACCTTCAATTTGTTCATACCGTTGGCTTAATCGCTCAACATAAGGAATCATTTCTTCATTCGCCAATGACTCGTCAGATTGAATGATGACTTGAACTGGCAATGAATCGCCTTTTCCAAAGCCATCTTCAATAGCACGTAACCCTTGAGCGGATTCGTAATCGTCGCCGATTTCATCCACGGTATTAAACGATAACGAGTTATCGTATGTTAACAACAATGGCACTGTAATTGCCGCTACAACTAACATCGAAAGCACAGGGCGATTCACAGAAAGCTTGCTCATCCACATCCATAACCCACTATCTCGATGAGATGCCGACTTCTTGGATGGCCAAAATAATTTTTCTTTTAACAACACCATACTGATTGGCACGATGGTGAATAAAACCAGCATCAACACAGCAATCCCAACTGCTACAGCAACGGCTGATTTAAAGATTGGGAATTCTGCAAAGCCAATCGCGAAGAATCCAATAAAGACAGCTAACCCTGAAATCAACAGTGTGCGACCAGCAGTTTTGTACGTATTAACAATCGCATCTTCAACCGCGTGTCCCGCAGAAAGCTCTTCTTTATATCTACTTAATAGCAGGATACAGTAGTCTGTTCCGATTCCGAATAAAATCGCCACTAAGAAAATTTGCGTGTAGTTCGATACAGGAAAACCAAACCATTCGATGAAAAACGCCACTAATGATTGGCTCAACAAATACGTAATCCCAACTGCCACTAATGGAACTAACGGTGTAATGACCGAACGGAATACCGCCAACAATAATCCAAAGATTAAAACGACCGTAATAATTTCAGTGCGTTTCAATCCTTCTTGTGCACTTTCGTTTACATCGTTATTGATAATCGCTTCACCTGTTACATACGCCTTCATTTCAGAAGGAATGATTGACGTTCGAATATCGTCAGCCACTTCGTTTACTTTCTCATCAGACCCTTGAACTGTAATTGGAATTAAAACAGTCTGTTGGTCTTCTGAAACTAATTGCTTTTCAATTTCTTCGCTTTCCACAGGATTTAAAACACTTGTAACCGCATCCCCAAGTGATTCAATTTCCGTAGACATCTCACTCAACTGTTCACGGACGTCATTCGTTAACTTTTCATCTAACTCGATAACAACCGAAATGGTTTGATCACTTTCGCCTGCATCAGCAAGCATTTTAGCAGCTATTTGAGACGACGCATCGTCCGACAATTGGAATGAACCTGCTTCTTCGGCTTGATTTGTTAAATTGGGTGCTATTAAAAACAACAGTACCGTTATAGCGATGACTCCGATTAAAATCGGCCATTTCAGTTTTAAAATTGTGCGCATCTCTTATACCCCATCCATTTTTAATATTTCTTTTAACTTTCTAAACGTTACGAGAAACTGCTCGATTTCTAGATCATTGACATGATCTGATAATAAAGAGCCAATATATTCATCTAGCACTTGTTTTGATTGCTCCACAACGTCTTGACCTTTATCTGTTAGCTCAATTAACTTCTCACGCCTATCACCAGATGGCATAATCACAACCAATTCTTTCTCAACCAACTTTTTTAGGCGACTGGAAATAGCACTTTTGTGTACGCCTTGGAGTAAAGCTAAGCGACCAGCCGTCATCGACTCTTCTTTACTAATCAATTTCAGGACCTGCATTTGCTCAGGCGAATATTCTTTCCAAAGTGGATTATCCACACTTTTCAACACTCGTTCTGTCCCATAAATAAGAACCTCTTCGAACAATTCAGTTGCTTCTTGAATACGCTTATCCAATATAGTTTACCCCCTTAACCATTAAATTTAGTTTAGGGGGTAAACTTTTAAAAGTCAATAAATGATGTAGTGACAAAATGGTGAATGGTGCCTCTTTTTTTCTAAAATCCATAATTTATACTTCCGTATCCGCACAAAAAAACCTCCTCAAAAGAATTGAGAAGGTTTATTTTATGTTCACTTATAGGTTTCTAGTCCATTTTTCACAACTAGTCGATTACGTCCACGACCCTTCGCTTCTAATAGAAGCTGATCGGCATAAATGTAAGCACGCTCCATTGGAAGCTCTTCCACCATGGTATTGTAGTAAAGTCCGCATGAAACCGTATAGGAAATCTGTGTCATTTCACCATTAAACTCAACTTCAGCTGGTTGCTCACTTACTTGTGTACGTAATGCTTCTAAGCATTCAATACACTCTTCATAGGTGCGATCACGTAAGAACAGGGTAAATTCTTCCCCACCACTTCTGAATACTTGATCGTTATTTCTAACCCTCGATTTGAGCATTTTCGCAAAATGCTGAATGACCAAATCACCCACTGCATGATTATAGTTATCGTTAATGCGTTTAAATTTATCAATATCAATGACAACAATACCTAGCACTTCATTGCTTCCATTGATTTCACTCATCTGCTTGTCCATCATCGCACGATTTGCTAAACCTGTCATGAAATCGGTGTAGGCCATTTCTCTGAAATAGTCACGCTCGATTTCATTTTGTCTATTTTCTTGTTTGGAAAGGAACGATTTGCTGACAACATAATTTAAACTAAGTAACACAATGAGCATTTCCCATTGATTTTCCATCACAAAATAATACAAAAGACCATTTGTTAAGGCATTTTTAACAACGATATCTAACATACTTCTTCTCTTTAAAAATAAACTAACTTCATTCCACGAATGAATATTCCCACTTAAATATAGAGAAAAAAGAAGAAACGAATTTGCAAAAACCATAATGATCAGTGCTGCCAGAAGGAATAAAATAGAATATCCAAATGGAATGTTTTCAAAAAACGGATATAGAGACATAAAGAATATATATGCGATTGTATTATAAATAACGAAAGTACCGATATTAAAGAAGGTATCTGTAAATTCATCGGCATCAGCTGTTTTGGTAATTTTACGTTGGAAATAAACAGAGAAGCGATAAAATATTTCAAATATCAGAAGACCAAAAGGGCCAGCAAATAAGGCAAACGATTGACTATATGACATCCCATAATCATATGTCGCATTACCGTTTCCTTGTACAACCTTATAATTGGTATACATTACAGAGAAAAATAGATAGATACATAATACGGCTATATATTTAAAAATATCTACGTCTAAAGGCGCAAAATATAAACCAGTCGCGACACTCACAACGAATAATGATACATCAAAAATTTTGTACTTTTCCAATCTGTTGCACCTTCTTAACTATGAATATAGAAATTATAGCATATTACCAAAAAATTGAATGTAATAATTCAGAAAATAATTCATTTTCATAATTTTACAATGAATCTTCTGTTTTCTTTCTAAAAATAAGCCATAAGATTAAAAACACTAAAAAGGAAACTAGTTCTAAAGTTATAATATACCATGGATATGGACCTAAGTAATCTAATAAACTACCATTGACCGGTTTTCTTTGCAAAAACATATAATTGCCATCTACGACAAGGTTCATAATAAATACAATTGGCAACAAAACATTGAGTACAATCATCGTTTTCACAATTCCTTTAAACGTTGGTCGATACCCTTTATACCAAGTGAAATACAGTGCCGTTATGATAATTCCGACATGTGTATAAAAAAAGTGGAAGAAGCGAAAATGCGGATACCCCATATCTAAAACTGGTGTTGCGATTGCTTGGATAGCACCACCAATTCCTGCGTAGAAAACGAACTCATACAAATGCTTATTACCCGTCCAAAGTAAAAGAATCGCAGCAATTAAACTGATACTGCAGAGTTCTAGCGGTAAGGAGTGACTCCAATTCCATCTATCCGTCTGGTAAAGCCACACATAATAGAGAAAATCCATACCTAGCAATGTAACGGCGAAGAAACGTTCGAACCATTTCATTTTCCCCGCTTCGATTGTTGCTTTATTCCTAAAGACAAACAGTAGAATAATCAGGAGGACTAACCCGATAATGGCAACAAAATGTGCGGATGAAAACATAGTAAACACGGGTTCTTCATTCCAATTCATTGTCCTTCCTCCTTTTTCGTCTATCTCTTCTTATTCAATTTGCGGAGAGGGATATCCTTTTAAATTCTAGATTTTAAACTGCAATAGAGGAGAGATTTGTTGTAGGAGCGAATATAAAAAACAAAAGGTTAAATATGGAATGCTCGGAGCGGGAACGAGAGGAGCATCCAACATGGAGACAATATTTCTATCAGTCTTATATGGATTACCCATTATTATCGTAGCCTTTCTTATTCGATGGATTCGATTCATTAAAGAAAACTCTGATCTACAAGTTGAGCAGAATAAGGAAATCATCTCTTTACTAAAAGAAATCAGAGCTAAAAATACAAATCAAATGTAATTGATTTAGGAGGATTTAGATGTCACTAGCTTTGATTTTCGATATGGATGGCACCCTTTTTCAAACGAACAAAATTTTAGAAATATCTCTAGAAGATACTTTTGACAATTTACGGTCTCAAAACCGATGGAACAAAGAAACGCCATTGAAAAAGTACCAAGAGATTATGGGCGTACCATTGCCTGTCGTATGGGAAACACTTTTACCTGACGCGACAAATGAATGGAGAGAAAGTGCGAATGCATTCTTCCACGAAAGATTAATCGCAAACATTAACGCTGGAAAAGGCGCACTATATCCAAATACAACAGAACTCTTTCGTTATATAAAAAGCAACGGTCACTCCCTATTTATCGCAAGTAACGGACAAACCGAATATTTAAAGGCCATTGTTTCTTATTATGGTCTCGATCAATGGGTGACCAAAACGTTTAGCATCCAACAAATACATACACAAAACAAGACGGATCTCGTAACAGAAATCATCAAACTACATCGCATTACAGACGGAATGGTCATTGGAGACCGACTTTCCGATATACAAGCAGCCAAACATAACAACTTACATTCAATTGGGTGTCGATTTGATTTTTCACAAGAAAATGAACTAGCTCAAGCTGATTTCGTCATTGATGATTTGATGGAAATAATAGATGTTGTACAGAGTTTTCAACTTGTATAATTTGGACATGACAAAAGCAGCCCCTTATTGGAGCTGCTTTATTTTCACGATTTCTTTACATGACGCAATCTTTTTCGAACAAACCAATACACGCCTAATCCAATCAACGCCAAAATAAGTAACACTGGCAAGTTTCCAATAAAGAATATGATTAAAGCTGAACCAGTAGCAAGCAATGAATTGGTACTAGTCGCTAATTGTTTTTTCGTTTTCTCCCATGTATTTAGCTCTTTGCTTTCGATTTCGGGTACGACTACTTTATTTTCATACATTAATAATTCAACTGTAGAGAAGGATGTTTGATTTTCAAGATATTTCATCTTTCCTACCATCACTTCAATCTCTTCTTGTACTTTCGCTAAGTCAGATGAAATCTTTAATAAGTCCTCTGTTTTTTGTGCTTTACTCATAAACGCTAGTAATCGTTCTTCAACAGCTCTCTTCGATTTAACACGTGATTGCAAATCGACATATTGTTCCGTTACATCTTGCCCAGTAACATTTCGTTCAAGGACCTTAGCCACTTGCCCTTCAGCGTCTGCTAAAAATTTCTCGAAATGCTTTTCAGGAATACGGACAACCATTTTCCCGCTGCTCGTTTGGTCATCTTCTTTATAAACATTAGATTCCACAATGTACCCACCGTAATGCGCTACTTTCTGTTCAATATTTGCTTGCGCTTTGTCCAGTTCCTTCACATTCACACTTAAACTCGCTTGGTGAATAATCATGCGATTCGTTTCAACAACTGCCCCTTTTGTCGACACTTCAGCAGATTCGTCTGAATCACTTGTTTGACTCGAATCACTCGCCACATTTTCTGATTCCTCTGTTGCGATTTCATTTGAACTTTCCTTATCCGCCATATCTTGAGGGTAAGATTCATTTGATTCGGACATCTCATCACTCGCACTACAAGCTGCCAATACCAACATAATGGCCAACAATAATAACCCCAACATCTTTTTCTTCATTTCAACTGCCCCCTATCTCTATATAAACTTTGACGTAGCCATAAGGAAAAATGTTACAGTTCTCAAAAAAATAATTACTTGAGGTTTGGTTTGAAAGATGTGATTCCTCTACACAAAAAAGAAGCAGCCGAAGATACAATTTCGGCTGCCTCAAAACTTCGTATTGGATTGTCTTCTTTATTGTTTCCGTGTTTAATAATATTGGTGATTTCAATAAAAAATAACTGAACTGATAAATTTTTCAGAAGTTTGAATAAGGAAAAACGTTAAATAGTAATCACTCGCCACTCGCAGACTTCAGTCATTCCAATTTTTTGATATACACTTCTAGCTGCTGGATTATTATAAAATAAGTATGGATATTTTCCTTCTTCCAACAACATTTGAAATAACCCTATCAACACTTCAGTTCCATATCCCTTATTTCTAAACTTTGGATTTGTAACTACACCAATAACAATGGCACTGTTTTTGTCTTCCATTATTGTAGAACAAGAAGACACCATTTCTTCATTCACCTCTAAAAACACTGTACGGTCACTGGTATCTTTCAATCTCTTATATTCAAGTCGAACATATTCCTTCTTTTCTTTAGGTAGGCTTTTTGAAAACTCATTTGTGGATAATAATAAATCATATTGCATTCTAATTTCATCTTCTGTTTCAATTATTTTAATTGGCTCCATGAGCTTTCTCGAAGCAGAAATATTTTTTACTACACCTAAATAGGACAGTGTATTTTCCTTCATCGACATACGGAGTAAACTTTTGCATAAGGGAGCTCGGTCCACTTAACTTTGAGTAAGTTAATTCTTTTAGTAAGTTTTTATAAATACTAATGTCTCTATCTGACTTTGAGAAATAAGTAATATTATTAAAATTATTCACTAATATAGAAACTAATTGATTATCCTGATATTCTCCAAATACTTTAAAATCACCTTGATAATTATTTTTAATTAATCCATCAATCAAGAAATAATAATACAATTTATCATCCTCAAAAAATTTTATAACTTCTTCGTGATTATCATTAGATAGTTTTTTCAGTTGCACAATTCTTCCTCCATTAAAAAACCTAGTTACTTCACATAATATAAAAAAACTATTTTGTAAATTTTTACAATATAAATTTATCATAGTTCTCATTCCGTGAATACAGGTAGTTTCCAACTATTATTTTTTAAGGTTATTTTTCTAAAAGAACTACCAACTTACATTTCTTGAGGTGCTTTCATTCCTAATAGTCTTAATGCTTCTGTTAACACGATTGTTACACTATGGACCAATACAAGACGATAATAACGACCTTCATCCTCAGTTAGCACTTGGACATTTCCATAAAAAGAATTGAATGACTGCGCTAGAGCTACTGCGAATTTTGCGATTAAAGATGGATCTAGTGAAGTAGTCGCCCTACTTACCACGTTAGGGAATTGATTGAGTAATTTAATGATTGCCCACTCATAGTCATTAACATCTTTAACTTGAACATCATGTGGGTTGGTTTCAGCTTTTCTTAAAATGGAGTACGCTCTAGCGCAAGTATATTGTATATAAGGACCCGTCTCACCTTCCGTTTGAAGCATTTTTGTTAAGTTAAACTCGATATCATGCTTCCGGTGCTGTTTTAAATCACTAAAAATAATGGCCCCAACACCTATTGCTTCAGCGACTTCGATTTTATTTTTTAAATTCGGATTCTTCTCTTCGATATTTACGGAAGATAATTGAATGGCTTCTTTTAAGACACGCTCCAGCAAAATAATATTTCCTTTGCGAGTTGAAAGCTTCTCTCCGTCTTTTAAGATCAAGCCAAATGGAACATGTTGAATAGATGCTGACCAATCGTAGCCCATTTTGTTAAGAACAGTTTTAATTTGCTTAAAGTGTAGACTCTGTTCATTCCCCACGACGTATAGGGATTTCGCGAAGTTATATGTGTGTTTTCGGTCTAATGCTGCCGTAATATCTCTTGTTGCATATAGAGTTGCACCATCTGATTTTTTTATTAAGCAAGGTGGAATGTCATCCCCTATTTCAACGACTTGAGCACCATCAGATTCAACTAATAATTGTTTTTGAGTTAACTCTTCTACAATTGGTTCCATCTTGTCGTTGTAGTAAGCTTCTCCATTTTCAGAATCGAAAGAAACACCTAATAAATCGTAAATTTTTTGAAATTCTTTTAAGGACTCCGTTCGGAACCATTCCCATAAGGCTAAGGCTTCGGTATCCCCATCTTCAAGTGATTTAAACGCTGCCCGTCCTTGATCATTTAAGGTTTCATCTGTTTCTGCTTCTTCATGAAAACGAATGTAGAGAGCTAACAAAGTCTCAATTGGCGCATCCTGAACTTCCTTTTCACTTCCCCACAACCGATAGGCAACAAGCAATTTCCCGAACTGAGTTCCCCAATCACCCAAATAATTAATTTTCACAGGTTGGTACCCACTCTTTTCTAACAACAGGGAGATGGAATTGCCAATGACTGTCGAACGTAAATGGCCCATTGAAAATGGTTTTGCGATGTTTGGGGAAGACATATCAATAGTGACAACGCTACCCTGACCAATATGTGAGGAACCATATTGATTGGATTGGTTAATGATTGTTTCCAAGATGTGTTGAGAAAAATAGGATTTATTCATAAAGAAATTCACATAGCCATTAACTGCTTTGGCCGTTTGAACGCGAGGATCACTAATACGTTGAGCGATTTCTTCTGCAATCAAAACGGGAGATTTTTTTAATAGCTTTGCGAGCGAGAAGCAAGGAAATGCATAATCTCCTAAATGAGTATAAGTCGGCTCTTCAATCATATTTTCATCAACCAGTTCCGGAACAATGCCTTGCAATATTTCTAAAATGTCCTGCTTCATCAGAAAACCTCCTAAAATAAATAAAAAAAGCCCTCGTCTCATCAAACATGAGACGAAAGCTTAACTTCCGCGGTACCACTCAAATTGCCAAATATATGGCCACTTTCTCCATAACGGGGAGTTCCGGCTACTAAAAGCATCTCAAAAGTGCGGTTCACAACTCTTTTACACCGGGCTTCCACCATCCCCCGCTCGCTTTTGTATCAGATGTCGCTACTCTCTTTTTCTTAGATATTGTTATTGAATTTAACAAACCCCAAATTAATTGTCAACATTTTCTAATAGATTACAGTTATTAATTTAGGAAGGCTAACACCACTAGCACGAAGCAAAGACCTGCTAATCCATAAAAAATCTTCGAAACCTTCCGATTCGTGTTCATTTTATAGCCATAAACCGCGAAGAAGAGAGCCGCTGCCAATTTAGATATACCTTCATAAAGTAAGTTCCCAGAAAAGGCAGAGCTACTAAAAATAATAGTTGTAAGCAATGTAATCAAAATGAATACCTTGAACCATAAAGGCTCTAATTGGAACAATTTAAACATGCTCTTTATTCTTAGTGAGAAATTATTAAATCCTGATTTAATATTCTCCATAAGCACTCTTCTTTCAATGAATATTGAAAAAACCGATTAACGACGTGCAGCACGCAACCTACGGAATTGAGCAATTTCTTTAAATAAAAACTGCCAAAATGCAAACGAAGCGATCAGTAAGAACGCTAACTTCCAACCTTGTCGCCAATCATTGAAATACACATAATAACTCATGGCCGCATAAACAAACGTGTAAAAAATAATGCCCCATAAAAGTGACTCGCGTTTCACATAAAACTTAATTGCAAATAGAAGTACAGAAACCCCTAGAAGCACCCACTTCAATGTATCAAACTCCATATATTTCTCCCCTTACAAACCTGACTGCTTTGTAAAATTTCTTTTTATCATTCCATTGGATGGTTGCATACCAAATTTCTCATAATAAACCTGCAACTCCATGTCACACATTAAGTCAATCATATAAATATCCTTCAGCGTAGCAAACATTCTCTGTACCAATTCTAGTCCAATTCCTTTACCTTGATGAGATGGTAAAACTTCTAAAAAGGGGATATAAGCTGATAAAACGCTATCACTTATAGCGGTAATAAATCCTACGATTTGATTCGAATCTTCTTCAATTGCTAACACGATATGTGAACTGTTGTTCAATAACTTTAAGTGAACTTCAGGAGAAGGCGGATTCGGCCAATTCACAAAAAAACCGTTTAACTGATTAACATTTATACCCTTAGTAGATGTTGTGTAAATCATTTTCAGAACCCTCCATTTGTTCTTTTAATGGGAGTATTTCTGTATGAATCAATTGTAGAGTAACATTAAAGTACACCTCTTACTGTTTAATTGGTATTTCTACAAAAACATACATTTGGATATTATTAATTAAAGAATATCAGAACCCCCGTATATATTGTAGGAAAATTCTGATTGTGTGTTATCAATTTCCAAAATTGATTTTATAAAGCAGGTCTTGTGAATTTCGAATAAAATACTTAAATTTGTGACGTTTCGATCTTGATCTTTTCAATAAAATGTTGTATAATAAAGAAAAAGCGAAAGGGTGTTCGTATATGCAAGATTCTAAATTAAAAGTAATTGAGTTATTTGCTGGTGTCGGTGGCTTTCGTTTAGGTCTCGAGAAAGCGAACCCCGATTTATTTGAAGTAGTATGGGGGAACCAATGGGAACCTTCTCGAAAAGCTCAAGATGCTTTCGATTGCTATAAGCATAACTTTAAAGATGGAATACATTCGAATGAAGATATAACTACCGTTTCAAATGACGCATTTGCGGACTTAGAACCAAATTTAGTAGTTGGTGGCTTTCCATGCCAAGACTATTCAGTAGCTCGAAGCCTTTCTGGTGAAAAAGGACTCCAAGGGAAAAAAGGAGTTCTTTTCTGGGAGATTAAACGCGTAATTGAGAGCACAAATCCAAAGTATATATTATTAGAAAATGTCGATAGACTTTTAAAATCCCCTTCTTCTCAGCGGGGACGTGATTTTGCAGTTATGTTAGCTACCTTTAGGGATTTGGATTATACAGTTGAGTGGCGTGTTATTAATGCCGCAGATTACGGATTTGCTCAAAGAAGAAGACGTGTTTTCATTTTTGCTTACAAAAATGGAATATCTTTCGGACAAGCCCAAAGCAATTTTTCTGAAGATCAAATTGTTTATAATGAAGGGTTCTTTGCCAAGCCATTCCCAGTTGAGTTTGAGCCATATAAAAATCGAATTAGTTCAGTAACACTTCCTGATGATATTGTAGCAATATCTGAAACATTCTCTTTCGGATTCCATACTGCTGGATATATGAAAGATGGATATGTATTTACTACACAAGTGATTCCAAAAGAAGAAAAAGCCATCACATTAAGAGAGATTTTGATTAGTGAAGATGATGTTGATGAGAAATTCTATTTGTCTGAAGCTACGAGTGAAAAGTTTGCATATCTTCGAGGTCCAAAGAAAATTGAACGAAAAACGGCAGATGGACATGTTTATCAGTTTTCTGAAGGTGGTATGTCCCCTACTGATGATTTAGACAAACCTGGTAGAACTATGCTAACTAGTGAAGGTTCAACCAATCGAAGTACACATATAGTTGAAGTGAATGGTAGAAAACGTTTCCTAACACCATTGGAATGTGAAAGATTAAATGGATTTGATGATAATTGGACAAACACGATGTCAGATCGTATGCGCTATTTTTGTATGGGAAATGCTTTGGTGGTTGGTTTAATTGAAAGAATGGGTCATCGAATTGAAGAAATAGAAAGAACAAATAAGGTTGCTGAAATTCAATTAGAATTAGCATTGCAAAGCTGATACTCCGGTATCGGCTTTTTTCTTTATATGGTAAAATCTTGATATAACAATTTCTTGTTTTAGGAGGTCCATTCATGATTTATGAAACAGAAGAAATACTTCTATACAAAGCAAAAGAAGCTGAAGGAAAAACATTCGGAGAAATAGATCTGAGTGGGAGAATTACCAATCCTAAGGCAAAAGGGCAACTTGGACAAATTATCGAAGAAAGCTTTTTTGGTTATGAAATAAATTCTAAATCCGAGGCAGACTTCTTGGAATTAGGAATTGAATTAAAAGTCACTCCACTAAAATTAAATAAAAACGGTTCCATTTCTGCTAAAGAACGATTGGTATTAAACATCATTAACTATCACACAGAAATCCTAAACACATTTAATACATCTAGTTTTTGGAAGAAGAATCAGAAAATACTTCTCATGTTCTATCAATGGCTTCCAGATGTGCATCGATCACAATATCAAGTTCTTAAAAGTCATCTCTTAACTTATAGTGAAGAGGATTTACAGATTATAAAAAACGATTGGGAGTTTATAACCAATAAAATTAAGTCTGGAAAAGCCCATGAACTTTCTGAAGCTGACACCATTTACTTAGCAGCGTGTACTAAAGGGAAAAATAAAGAATCCCTTAGAACACAACCTTATAACACATTACCAGCGATGCAAAGGGCATACAGTTTAAAAGCAAGTTACATGACGGGCGTGGCAAGAAAGATACTTTCGAATAAAGATATGGTTTCCATAACAAATAGCCAAGAATTAAAAACTCGAACGCTCGAAGAAATTCTAAACGATAGATTTACCCCTTATATTGGAAAAACTCTTTCGCAAATTGCATTCGAAAATGGAATCACAATTAACAGTTCAAAAAGTTTTGTTCCTGAATTCGTAAGTGCCTTATTAGGTATAAAAGGAACTAAACTTGATGATATTGAAGAATTCTCGAAGGCCAACATACAATTCAAAACGATACGTCTTGAACCTAATGGCATCCCAAAAGAACATATGTCCTTTAAAAATATAGACTTCAATGCATGGTCTAAGGAAGATTGGGAAGATAGTTGGCTAAATAATTATTTTGAGCAGACTAAGTTCTTGTTTATTATTTTTGAATTCAAAGAAACTGAACGTCAAAATAAAAATCGGGAATTATTTTTCAAAGGGATTCAACTATGGAATATGCCTATTAGTCAAATTGATACACACTTGAAAGAATTCTATCAAACTGTTCAAAAGCAAATTAATGATGGAATCCAAATCGACATAATCGCAAGAGGAAATACTGTTGTAGCTAGAAATAATTTACCTTCACCAGGGTTTAATGGTCTTTGCCACATTAGACCAAAAGGTAGAAACGGACAGGACAAAACACTTTTACCTGATGGGCAAATGATAGCTAAACAAGCTTTTTGGTTGGATAAGGAATTTGTAACACATTTAATTACACAAACACATACTAGGAGCTGAATTGATGGCTGGCTATATTTTCACACTTGATAGTACTGATTCATTAAATGAACTTGTTAATAACGGTGTATACAGTACTAATTTAAATGTACCTTTAAAAAACATTTGGAGAGCACATCATGAAGGAACATTTGCAGATTATGTCTCCATGTCAGAAGGTGATAATGTATATTTTTTTATTGCTAGAAAAATTTACGGTGTAGGAAAATTAATAAATATTAACGGTGAATGTAAACACCTGAATTTCCCTGGCGCAGATATCCCGGTAGCAGAGAAATTTTCAAAATTAAAAAATAAAATGATTTTAAATAAGTCTTCATTCAATTTAGGAAATAGATTTTTATGTACTTTTGAAAATGCACCTTATTTTTTCAAGAATGGTATAGATATGGATGACGTATTAGCTTCTAATCCTGAAGCCTTTAAAATGTTGAGAGTGTTATGGAAATTATCATTCATTAAAATAGATGACACTGAAAATAAAGCATTAATTGATATTATTTTAAAAACAAATGAGAATGAAATTACAAATCCCCAAAATGTATTTTCACAATCGGATAAATTACATAATAGAATTCAGTTTCTAATTAATGACGATTATCGAATTAACGCCAAGAATGTCTTAGCTCTTGCAGCAAATAATTCTAGAATTGGTCATGAAATGGCTATAGAAGTTGGCGTTATAGATTATATTAAAAATAATCCTGATGGGATATTCGGAAATTGGGATTATTTATCTCACCAAGTCGTAGCATCACCATTCAAGCCAGTTGATTACATGGATAAAATGGACGTGTTTGGATATCGCTTCATTCCTTCTTTCTCAACTATATCGAAATATTTAACTATAGAAATTAAAAAAGATATAGCTGATAAAGAAGTTATTAATCAACTTATGAAATATGTTGATTGGGTAAATCAAGAATATAGCTTTGGAGATTATTCAATGATTGAGGCATTCGTGGTGGCTCAAGATTTCCCTGAAGATGTAGTTGGTTTAAAAAACGTAGCCGGAAAACGCACCTTTGTGAAAGGACGTCGCCCTGCTATCACTAAGCACTGGGATAATTTAAGATTAATTAAATACAAATTTAATGAAAAAACTAAAAATCTTGAATTTGTGGAGGTGGGAGTTAATTCACAAAATGATAACACACCTAATACATAAACCTTTACTCAGCAAAGATTCTTGCCATACAATGCCCTGTGTTTACCAACTAAACGAATTTAATTAGACTTCAGGGCATTTCTGACTGTATATGAGAAGGTCAAATTTGGTCTATTCATACTGAATTGTTGATAAAGATATCTTATTGGTATTTCGAGTTACGTTAAAAGCATGACTCCAACAAGTTCATTGAGTGGTAGTTGGTGAATGCCGAATGGGTCTTCGTAGCGGAGGTATTGTTTGTTGGCTTCTTTTATGGTGCCTTGGTGGGTATGAAGTTCGCCGTTTTTCCAAGTTGTTAGGCGTGTTTCGAATTGGCTTGTAAGTGCGCGTTCGATTTCTTCTTGCATGGTGTCGAAGTCGAAGTCGTCGAGCACGGGTTTTTTCACTTTGTCATGATCGGCTTGCCATTCACGTAATTGGGCTACATGTTCTGGCAGCATCATAGCTGTCCATTTAATCTTGCCTCGGTCTTTGAGATCACCTTGAACTTTTAGCCCACGATTGATTTTCATGAAATGACTTCCTTTCTTTCTTGTCGAGTTACTGGGATGACCGCGAGAATTTGTTCATAGTAAAAAGTGCGTTTAGCTTGTTTGGTAAAACAGAACGCTTGAAAGGTATCATGATACGATTTAATGACTTTTACTCGTCTTTTAGAAATTTTCCCATCCTTCGCTAGGTAAACCATCTCTAATACATCATGCCGTTTCATTCCTTTTACAATGACCTCTTTCATTTCAGTTGCCTCCTTTTTCTTGATTATAAACGAACACATGTTCTCTTTTCAAGAAAAAAGATATGGGAATTTCAAGAAATCTGTTATTCCTCGAGAAATACAATCGATTTAGGTATAGTGGATGTAACTAAACATAACGGAGGAGTGAAACAGAATGTCTGAAAACAAAAGGTTAATTTCAACTACTGTGGAAGGTCAAGATCTTGTAATGGAGCGCATTTTTGATGCACCACAGAAGTTGGTATTTGAGATGTTCGCTAAGTCAGACCATTTAGAAAGATGGTGGGGACCGCAAGGATGGGAAACGGAAAATCGTACATTTGAATTTAAACCTGACGGCGTTTGGCATTATTGCATGCGCTGTAAGGATGAAAGCCAGGGAGAATTTTTTGGTCATGAGTCTTGGGGAAAAGCTGTGTATCATGAAATCGTTGTGCCAGAAAAAATTGTCTACACAGATTCGTTTTCCGATGAAGAAGGCAACATCCCTGGTGCCATACCTGATATTTTAATCACTATGGATTTTGTAGACGATGGCGACAAAACGAAACTTCTTATTCGCTCCCATTTCTCATCTGAAGAATCTCTTCAGCAAGTGAAGGATATGGGAATCGTTCAAGGATTAGAATCACAATTTGAAAGATTAGATGGTTATCTAGAAGAAGTAAGTTAAGACAAATAGAAAACTTCTAAATGCACTGCAATCGCAGTGCTTTTTTGTAGCCTTTATTAACTACGGTAGCCATTTATGTACAATAAAAAGGAAATTTCTTTATTGTATCGAATGTAGTTAAGGGATAGATACATGCAGTTTTTTGGAGGGTATTATGAACATACATATGAAAAAACGTATTGCAGAAATAGAAATCAATCACAACTTTTCAGGCTCGGCACTGATAAAAGAGAACAACGAAAATTTAGCTGAAGTAAACAAAGGGTATGCCAATCGTTCTGAACAGTTACAAAACCGTACATTGACAAGGTATGGAATTGCTTCAGGTTGCAAGCTTTTTACGGCTATAGCCATTTGTCAGCTTGTAGAGGAGAGAAAGCTTTCTTTTGATTCAAAGTTAAATGAATGTCTCGATCTTCAGTTTCCGAATTTTGATGAAGAAATCACCATCCATCATCTACTCACACATACATCTGGAATTCCTGATTATTTTGACGAGGAAGTGATGGATGACTTTGAAGAGTTATGGGTTGAAAACCCCATGTATCGAATTAGAAATTTGAAGGATTTCATGCCGTTATTTCAAGATCAAGCCATGAAATTCAAACCAGGGGAACGGTTTCACTATAATAATGCCGGATATATTTTACTTGGTTTAATAGTGGAACAGGCGAGTCAGATGAATTTTGCTGACTACATTCAGGAACATATTTTCAATAAAGCTGGGATGGTAGATTCGGGATATTTTGAAATGGATGCCCTCCCTCCTAATACGGCGCAGGGTTATATTGATAACCAAGATGGAACATGGAAAACAAATATTTATTCATTGCCCGCAAGAGGGGGTTCAGATGGAGGAGCATTTGTTACTGTCCATGACATGAATCGGCTGTGGGATGCATTGATGAACAATCAACTACTAAGTGAAGCCTATACTCAGCAGTTACTCACCTCCCACGCTCAGGAAAGTGAAGTTGACTTCTATGGCTATGGTGTATGGATGAAGAAAACCGAAAATGATCGCATTTTCAAATATCATGTTATGGGTTATGACCCAGGAGTTAGCTTTCACTCTGCTTATTATCCTGGGAATTCGATTAAAGTTGTCATCTGCTGCAATCAGTCCACTGGTGCATTCCAACTGATGAAAAGTATTGAGGATGCCATTCATACATCTACATAAGAAAAACAGAGCTTACACCCGTAATGGTGCAAGCTCTGTTTTCTTGTCTAAATTTACGTATAAAAAAGTTTGAACAGGGTTTCTCTTTGAGGAACTTGTAGCCGGTCAAATTTTTCTAGGAATGCTTTTTTGTCATAGGTAGCGTGATGAATGGTGATGATTGGTTCATTTCCACTGAGGTCGATGATGCCGTATGGAGCTGTCTCGCCTTTTGATACGCCAAGTGCGCCTGGATTGAGATACATTTTCCCATCCGCTTGAAAATCATGTTCTGGATGGTGATGACCAAAACAGATGATGTCTGCAGGGTAATCGCTAAACATATGTTGCATGTTTTCAAGTGTTGCTTCTTGGATTGTGTAAAACGGTTCGTCTTGAATATGGACTTGTCGTTTGTTTTCTTCTATATGATAGTGAATCCCTAGAATGCGCGTGTCATTCACTTGTTTTTCAATAATGCGTGGCAATTGTTTAAGCATAGCCACATGGTTCGGATTTAATCGTTCAGCAATCCATTGATGATGCTCACGTGTGTGTTTATAAGTTTCAGGGTGGCCTTCACCTGCAATTAATGACAAGATCGCTTCATCGTGATTTCCTGTGATCATTCGGATATCTGATCGACCAAATAGAATGTCGAGTACTTCGTTTGAGTCCGGTCCCATGGCAATCATGTCGCCTAAACACCAAATTTCATTGATGTCCCCCCGCTTGTCAATTTCTTGTAAAACCGCTTGTAATGCAAGTTCATTTCCATGGATATCTGTGATAATCGCTAGTTTCATCTGTTTCAGTCCTTTTCACAAGTTCGTAACAATAGTTTACCTCATTTACCTACAAGAGGCAGATGGAAAGCCTTTTCAACCGAGTTTTGGGTATAATGAGGGCAGTATTGGTACTTTATTGACGAAAGCGAGTGAATGAAAATGAAAAAATGGATGCTTATTTTAGGGGTGGCAGCAGCTACACTTTCTGCCTGTTCGAATGATGAACCCTCGTCGGACGCTAAAAACGATACGAAAAAAGCGGAAACTCAAGCAGAACCAACTCTTCCAAGTGAAGGGTTTTATGTAGATACAACTGATTTGAAAGTAGATCATATCCATGGACTTGGCTACCCCGCTTCAGGAGATGCATTTATGATTGCCTCTCATCACGGACCTGTGATGTATGAAGATGGTGTTTGGAAACAAACGAAGACTGAAAAGCATGATTATATGGGATTCCATGCAGTATCCGATGGCTTTGTTTCAAGTGGACATCCTGAACCTGGCTCAGACTATGAGAATCCCCTGGGTTTATTGAAAAGCACGAATTTAGGTGAATCGTTTGAACAATATGCTTTTGAAGGCGAAATCGATTTTCACTATTTAGGTGCCGGTTATGAATCGGGACGAATTTATGTATTCAATCAAATGCCAGTTGAAGGCATGGAAAATGGATTCTTTTACACGGATGATTTAGGCGAGTCTTGGGAAACGATGGCAATGGAAGGCTTTGATGCACAGCAGATGTCGAATATTTCAGCTCATCCAACGGAAGCGGATACGGTAGCGATTGGCACAGAACGCGGTGTTTATGCATCTAACGATGGAGGGAAATCGTTTGAACTGGCAGTCGAAGGCGTTTACACCACTTATGTGATGCAAGGAACAGATGCTGCGTACATCGCTGAATTAAAAGATGACAAGATGGTACTGCATAAGAAAGATTTAGCTTCAGGAGAAGGTGAAGCGCTCGTTATTCCTGAGTTAACTGCTGAGAATTCCATTATCTTTATGGCACAGCACCCAACGAATACGAAGGAATTAACCTTTGCTACGCTCCAAAATGATGTCTACCAGTCAACCGATGGTGGTGCGACTTGGGAACAATTACTGAATAAAGGTTCGGTAAAATAAGGAACTTTATGGGTAAATCAAGTTTAAAGTGCTTTTTCAAGGGAAGGATACTACTAATCACTTGAAGAAAGCGAGGAGAAGAAATTTGAATATGTCCTATGAAGATTGTTTGAAGGCCTGTCAGGAATGTTTAGAGGCGTGTAATGTTTGCTTTGACTCCTGTCTCAAAGAAGAGGATGTCAAAATGATGGCTCCATGTATCCGACTCGATCGAGAATGTGCGGATGCGTGTAGTTATGCCATGCAAGCCATGACTCGTAACAGCCCATTTGTTAAAGAAATTTGTGAGTTATGTGCGAAAATTTGTGATCGTTGTGCAGAGGAATGTGGCAAACATGACCACGACCATTGCCAACGTTGTGCTGAGGCATGTCGCAAATGTGCAGAAGCTTGCCGTGCAATGGTAGCTTAATACACGTATAAAAGAGCCTTAATTCGCTATTTGAATTAGGCTCTTTTATACGTTTCACACTTATTAGGTTCCATCGTTTTAGCAATTGATTTAGAAGACCTACAATTTGGTTGTTTACATGTTAACACTAACACCCCATATTCTTTGAACGTTCAGTAATTCCTGTTCATTGAATTCCATTCTATAAATATCAGGTTTTGATGTGCTATGTAAAAAATCCAAGTCATAGGTGCTATCGAAATACCCCATCATCAATGTCATAATAGCCCCGTGGGTTCCAATAACTACTTTTTTATTTCTCATAGTATCTAGTAGTTCTTTTAAAACTCTTATAGCTCTTTTTTGACAATCAGCATTTGATTCTCCTCCCTCTAAGGAGAAATTCGAATCGAAAAATGACTTATCCAAAATCTGTACTAATTCTTTATCCTCTAATCTTTTGTTTTCAGGAGAAAATATCCTCTCTTTTAAATCCTCAAAGACTAAAACTTCTTGTCCTATTTGTTGAGCAATCTTTTCAACAGTCAATAATGAACGTATGTATGGACTTGAAACAACTGCATCGATTTTTTCATCTTTCAATATGTCAGTTACTCGTTGAGCATCTAAATAACCTTTATCGGTTAATCCCCTTGTTCGGTCATTTCCTTCTTTTGGCGACTCACCGTGTCTCACCATATAAATAACAGTACTCAATATACTTCATCCCCAATAAGTTTCTTTTGTTTTTCTACTGCCTTTTCAGTTCAATAAGAGGGTGAATAAATCCTATCCGTATCAGTATCAATAACAAAATCAACTTGTATATTGCAGTCATAAGGAATATGTTCAAAGTTATGAATCCTGCAAAATACATTTGGAAGATCTTTCATCTCATAGGTTAATTTCTTTACTTGCAAATATTTTTGCTTTAACTGTTGTTTGGAACACTTTTTCCCAGAAAGAACAACTTGATGAAAATAACCATCGATTTCAATAATCAATTTTATCACTACTGGTCGCTAGTCAGTCTTATAGCTTAGATTTGTGAACACCATTAGTTCATATAGCACTTGCTAAACACCTTATAGTTGAATGCTAACAAGAGCTTTACTACTTCTTAGAGTAATTTAATTGTTATTCAAATAGAGTGAAAATTTTCCAAGATAAAACTAATAAGCCTAAGATGAATACCCCGAGCAAGAATGAGGCGAATTTTAAAATAACATTATGGTATCTGTGCGAAGAAAATTTCCCTGATATTGATAGGAGAAGTCCTAGTATTAAATCAATAATAGAAAATGTATCAATACCTCTAGCAAAATCCTCATCCTCTTCATACTTTTTAATAGCAATATAAAAAGCATTCCCAACTAGAAATAATACCAATGAAATTATTAATAATATATATATATTCATACTAAAATGTATCTCCTCAAGTATAGGAAACCTATACATATTGGCAAGCTAATTTATATCAGATGGATTTCTTCATCCATTCTTCTCTTGTCAATTTCATATTTATAGAATCTATCCATTCTCCTTCGTATTCTAAGTCGTTTTCATCTCTGCTATCTACAACAAATCCAACCTTTTCGTAAACATGCTTAGCTCTTGGATTGAAATCATATACACTCAACGTAAGATGATCTAGTTTGATTTTTTTAAATACGTAATCAATTATGAGCTGGGTAGCTTCCGTGCCTAATCCCTTATTCCTTCCTCTTGGTCCAATGAGTATCCTAAAATTCATACTATGATATTTATGATCGTATAAATTGACTACTACTTCTCCCACTAAGATACCTTGTAATTTATCAACTATTGCTAGGTCCAATCGATCGGTTTGTTCATTTCTTGTATTGTACCAATGATGAATCGATTCCAGATTAAAATCGGAAGAACTTCCTGTAAGTTTTATTATTTCTGTATCCTGTAAACATTCTTCTATATAGGAAAGGTCTTGTTCTTTAAAAGGCCTAAGGATAACTTTCTGTCCAACTATAAGTGGTTTTTCACCTAAATATACCAATCGTTTCACACTCCATTTTAAAGTTGTAAATTAAAGCCCCTATAAAAGTTAGACAACTGTCGAACTTCTACAGGGGCTTTCACTATTTTTTTTTCAAGTCAACAACAATCGGATCAAGCTCAATTTCGATATGACCTTTGCCGTTCATGAGACTCGCAATTTCAACAGGCTGAATGATGAGCTGGCTAGCACCATCTTGTATTGCCCCAATATCAGTCGTTCCTTTAAATGTTTTCCCACTATCAGGTGACTTTCCGGAACCACCTTGGCCATTCATATACACATGACCGAGATCATCGGTAACATAGAAAACAGGTGTCACGCTTGGCCACTCTTTTAGCAGTTCATCCGTTACCACTTGTTCATATAAAATTACGGTTGAAACATCTGTAAATTCAACAGATTGAAGCGTGAAGCTCACGTCTTTTTGATGTACAGTTTCATTCACGAGCTGTATATCTCCATCTAAACGTTTTAATGAAAAGGCGAATGACCAATCTCCCTCAACTTCTAAATCATTCGACATACTATAAAAGGCATGAGGCGTCCAAGTGATTTTTATATCTTCAGGATATACTTCATCTTTGAAAATTGGGGTTAATGTCGATATGCCCACATAGCGCGTATCACTAATTTTGGTGATTTGACCACCGCCACTCGTGCCGATTGCTCCTTCAACATCAAACCAATGTGGCGCTTTATTATGCACCATTTCCCCAAAATCATGATTCGTTTCAATCGCAAAAGAAACTGTAATATTCGTGCCGTCATATACCGCTTTATCAATCATAACGGTTAAACCGTTACTTGTTTGTGCAAGACCAATATCAGTAGAGAAGGATTCGAATTTTTTGTAGTTTTGTTCATCGTTATTTAAATAACTAACAACATTTTCCATGAACGGAATCTGTGATGCAAATGACGGAAATGCAAAACCAGTTGCTGTGGTGGCACCAACAATAATGGAGGCAGCGACTGCCATATGACGCCAAATTTGTGCTTTATTACGCTTTTTAAGCACATTTTGTTTAACTCGTGCTTTTTCGATATCTGTCACCTCTAGTAGCTCAATTTTATCAATATCTAATTCAAATAATTCTTTCATACTCATACGAATCTCTCCTTTAGCTTCATATTTGTAGCTAGGATCTTCTTACCTCGATACAGGCGATTATCAACAGCAGCTTTCGTTAGCCCAAGTGTATCGCCAATCTCACTATTTGATAGCTCCATATAATATTTCATCATAAAAATATCGCGGTCTATTTCCTCTAGTTTACTGATTGCTAGTAATAATTCATTTTTTTCTTCTCGTTGCAAGACGGATATATCTGTTTGTAGAAAGCTTGCTTTTTGTACCAGTGGTACATCCGATTGTTCATGTACGATTTGTTTTTCAGCTAGCCGATATCGATCTATTGCTTTGTATTTCGTAATCATGCCAATCCATTTTTTAAAATCTTGTGTATCACCTTGAAACTGATGAGCATTTTGCCATACAGTTAGAAAAACATCATTGATACATTCATCAATATCTGGTCGCTTCATATTGTGTAAAATTTTTGTTGCGATCGTTTTCACAAGTGGCATATAAGCATCAATAATATACTCAAGTGCATCTTCTTTTTGTTTTTTTAATCTAGCGATAAAGTTGGTCGGTGAACTTTTCATTTGCTCCGCTCCTTATGTAATTGAAAAAGCTTTTTCATAATATACAACGAAGAGTCTTACAGTTTATTCTCAAATAAGTTTTAGAATTTTTTTATATTAATTCGAATTGTATTATTAACGGTATTGCCAAACTTTAAAATTATAGTTTTAGAATCCCAATCAGAAAAATTAAAAGACATTCTAGATTAACCAAATGCAAAAATCCGAACTACTTTTTTAGTTCGGATTTTTCGTGTTATATACTTTGTTTTTCAAAAAATACTCATTCAACTAAAACTGTGCTATTTATTAGATTACCATATATTTGATTTAAATCCTTTTATTATCGAAGGCTTTGTTAAAGAGAAAGGTTGATAAATTCTTAAAGATTAAGGAGGATGAAATTCTCTAAATGAATACCGAAAATAGATATTTATGTTAAAAGTGAATATATGATTGTGAAGGCTTCACTAAAACTAACAAAGTATACTATTTCAAATGACGAACTTTTTATATAGAAATCAGCCTGTTTGTATTTGTCCTTTAGGTATTTAATATTATTTTGAGGGTAAAATACCTAAAATCTTTCTTCCAAAGGTGGCGTTAAATCGTGAAAAGATTAGTCGTACTAATCCTGGTGCTGGCTGGAATATTTTCCGCAATACAATTAGTAAAGGCTAATATTCAACCGAAATTAAAAACAGAGGATGTTTTATCTGTTCAAGTAAACGGATTAAACGAGGAATCTCGTTTATTTAGGGAAAGTGATGGATATGAAGAAGTAATTATCAGTAAGGTTATTAAATGGATAAACACATCAAGTGCTTCCGAAGGCTCAACTGAGTTAAATTTAAATAAAACTCCAATAGTCTCGATATTGAAAATAAAAATGAAAAACGGGGACGTTGCGGTTATTGAACCTGCCTATAATTGTATTTCCGAAAACCAAAGAAAAATATGTGCGATTGCAGTTGGTGAGGTAGTATATACTCAGAATCAAGTGAAAACTCGATTAAAATCACAATACCTGTATGATTGGCTCCTGGTAGGCTGGAAATATGAAAGTGTTGGAGCACCTAAAGATGAGTTGCTTGAAGAAACATTATATACCAGATATTTTTCCTACCTCGACAAAACTTACTCGGATTTTATTATGTGTCCAAAAATAGATAAAGTTGAAAGAATAAATGGCGATACAAGAAGACATATCGTTCATGCAAGTGCGTTAAATTATAGTGCCCATCATGGAGACGCTCCCTATGATAGAATCCATATCACGTTGACTGATACTCCAGAAAATGGTGTTAAAATAAATAAAGTTACAATACAAAAAGGTATTTATGGTAAAGAAAGCCGTATACAATGTAGACGGGAGAGTTAAAGGATTTTATTAAACTACCGTGTGCTTTATTAAAAAAGACAGTCAATAAATGCGCTTGGAGATGCCATTCCAAGCGCATTTTTCTATACAAAATCAACCAATAAATTTAACATAGCCTTATTGTATTGGATTCAGAAATAAGTACAGCTGAATTGTTTATTAAATGGTTTGAAATCTTGACCCTTAATGGGTCCAGTCATGATACGATAAACGTATCAATTTTTTAAGGAGATACTATGGCGTTTATTGAATCTTTATTGGCTACTCTGCCTATTCCCTTTGCTGTATTTGTTAGCATTGTATTAAGTATACTAATCAGCATTCTTGGCGTTGTTCCGAGTGCATTTTTAACGATATTGAATGTGACCACATTTGGTTTCTGGGGAGGGTTTTGGGTTTCTCTCGCAGGTGAAATTGTTGGGAGTTTGATCGCCTTTTGGTTATACCGCAAAGGATCACGTACGTATGTCGATAACAAGACGAAGCAATCACCACGTGTGCAACGGTTGTTGAATACAACAAATAGAGAATCTTTTTTATTGGTTCTCGGATTGCGATTAATGCCGTTCGTACCTTCTGGTTTAGTGACGTTTTACGCATCTGTTGGGAGCATGAGCTTCATCACTTTTGCCATTGCGAGTAGCTTAGGTAAAATACCTGCCTTATGGATTGAGGTTTTTGCGGCAAATGAAGTACTGGAATGGACCGTTACAGGTCAGGTGATTAGTGGATTGATTGTTTTCTGTTTACTTATTTATGGGTTTATTAAGATAAGAAAAACACCTCTACGTTGAATTTAAGGTAGCAATACCTCAGATTCAATGGAAAGGTGTTTTTTGTCTACGAAAAATTCTAGTGTGAGATTTTCAGTCTGTATTTGTGCATTTAATGAGAGTTGCACTTTTTGATATGAAAAAGAAAGACAATTAAGGATTGAAATATCCGTTAGTACTTAGCTTATTGCAAGTCATTCACTTCATGCGCAACACGGATTCCAGACTCAATTGCGCCATGTATCCAACCATGTGGAAGTGAGGTATGGGCTCCTGCAAAATGAACCCGTCCTTCTGGAGTAGCTAGGTAAGGAAAAAGTTCTTTTTCTTGTTCTGGTTTGAACAACGAGAAAGCCCCTCCTGCATATGGATCCCGAGCCCAACTGTGAGAGGTTCCTGTAATAAATTCATCATATACTTGTTGCCCATGAATGGTAGCCAAGTTTTCTAATGCTTGTTGTATCCGATCTACTTCACTTAGACTGTCCCAAGGTGTTGCATCATCTTCCCAAGTATAGCTAGCTAAAATGATACCAGTCCCTTCTTTTCCATAACCATGGCTGGGATAATAGCTATATCTTATGGGCAGATCCGTTGCCGTTTGTCCACCGTGTATTCCTTGGTCTTCCCAAAACCTTCTTTTAAACTGAAGTCCAATCTTGGTAGAAGCAGTAAAATGGAGTTCGCGAATGGCTTTCCATTTGTTACGGGAAAATGACTCGCGTGGCTCAACTTGAACAAATTGCAGAACAGAGAAAGGAATCGTTACAATGGCAATATCACAGGATTTCTCGATTGGTTGTAAGGACTCGGAATGGGTAAAATGAATCGTCACTTGGTCTCCGCGCTGCACAATCTTGGTCATCTGATGGCCATATAGAATGTTTTCCTTCAATTGAGGAAGAAAAGAATTGGGAAGTTGGTCTAGACCTCCTGTAATCTCAAGAAAAGAAATGTTAGGACTAAAGAGAATCATAAATTCACGTAATAAATCCAAGAATCCAAGTTCAACCACACCTTCGATAGAGAGAAGTACTTTAATCATTTCTAATGCACCGGGAGATAAACCCACGCCATTAGGGTTATACCTCAAAAAGGAGTCCAATGAGTATTTATCATACTCTTTAATTACCCATTTCCAATTTTCCGTAGGATTTAACTTGATAAAATCTATAACAGGTTGAATGACCATTTGAATTAGCTCCTCAGCTGTTTTTCCTTTTTCATGGGGGTCAACTGGATAGCCAAGTATATCAGGGTTTTGTTTATACAAATATCGGCGTGTAATACGGCCATTTACATGAATCAAATCGTTAGGTGTCGTGTTGATAAATGGGTTTACTGGTAAAGAATATTTTTTGATGTATTCTAAAGTTAAATGATGATGTGAAGGGATACGCATAGCCCCAACTTCCAAATAATCCCCATTGATAAAAGGGGTCCGTTTCGTAAAGACCCGTCCTCCTACTCTTTCAGTAGCTTCATATATCGTTACATTGTGTCCTGCCTCCTTTAATAACGATGCTGCGACTAGTCCTGACATTCCTGCACCGATAATGAGTATCTTTTTGGGAGTTGTCGTTTTTTCCAGTCCATTTTGTATCGCTGAAATCATGTGATTGGGTGCCAACATGTTCGTCATACTCGTTCCCCTTTGAGTACCTCATTTTACGTAAGAAGTAATCCAATATTTGAGGTTTTCTCCCAATCTATTCCACAAAAAACATTCCTATGTGGAATGTAGAAATTATTTTATTTTAATAAAAATTTTTTTAATCCTTTTTATTTTTAATGTAAAGTGGATGTCTAATGGAAATGACGTTTCAGTTGCTCCATCTCTGACGCTAAATTGAACGGAATATATGAAATTTACAGTGTATGGCTTGAACTCTATAATCGATCGACGAATGCTAGAATGTCACGGTCGAATCCTTAAATGCACCGCTCCAATCCTTCAATGTCCCCTCCGAAATCGAGATAGACAACTTCAACCACAAAGTAGACATGCACCAAAAAAACCGATCTCCCTGGGGAGATCGGTTTTATGAAAGATAAAGTTAGAAAGCCGCGTTTGCCGTATTTCGTAAGAAAGTTTAAAACCACCACTTCTCAAAGTGGGTGTTTTCGGAAACGCTCCTGCGTGTCCTCATTGTCCTAAGAGAATGAGGCATGTCATTCCTGTTCCCAGTTCAAACTCCCTGTTACAGCTTAAAGGTTTAAACTTAATATTCATACGCACAATGCAGCTTGTTTTCATATCATACACACTTTTTAAATGAATTTCAAAGGAAATTGTTTCCTCGCTAAAAATTTTCACTTCTTACAAAATTATTTCTTTCCAATGTGTCCTCCCCAAAACGACTGAGAAATCTCGCATATGCTATATCATCCTGTTAGAAAAGGAGGTGTTAGGCATGGGTTACGAACACAAAAACAATAATGGCTTTGCTCTATTGGTTGTTCTTTTCATCCTTTTGATCATCATTGGGGCTAGCTACCTTAACTACTAAATCCACAAGCAGTAACAAGGTAGGCTCACCTCGCAACTTCCGGAGCGCTCCATGTAGCGCTCTTCCACTTTTTTATCTTCGAATGGGTGTTACGTCTTGAATCTTTGGGTATAGTTTGGAATAACAGATGATTCCAGTAGAGGTGACGATATGACTACGTTTCAATCAAACGATATTTCCTTAGTGTACGAAGAGTTCGGTGAAGGCGAACCACTTGTGCTTCTACACGGGTTAACAGGAAATCGACATATGTTCGATCAAGATGTACAAGTATTAAAAAAATATTTTAGAACCATTGTGCTTGATGCACGTGGGCATGGGGATTCGGACAAGCCTTCTTCGTATACGTTAAATGATCATGTGGGAGATGTATTGAATTTACTCGATCATTTAGAAATTGAAGAAACGTATTTAATTGGCGTATCGATGGGCAGTTATATTGCTCAAGGAGTAGCGATTGCTTCTCCAGAACGCGTGAAAAAATTAGTGTTAGTTGCGACGAAGTCTGAAGGAAAAACTTCGTCTATGGAGGCTTTATTCGAAAAATATGCAGACGAGTTAAAGGGGTTAACTTTCTCTCAGAAAGTACTGAAAGTTTCCCCCTACATGTTTCATGATTTGACGGCTGTTGGTCAATGGAGCAAGGAAGCGGCAGAAAAAGGAACGCCGTTGACCGTTGAACAAATTACGGCAGCGAATAAAGCTCTAGAAGGTTTCGACTTTACGCAGGACTTGTATCGCGTCACCGCAAAGACCCTCGTCATTAGTGGGGATCACGATGAACTCAATCCTACCGAATTAGGGCGAGAAACAGCACGTCTTATTCCGATTACGACATTTGTAGAGTTTAAACAGTCAGGACATGCACCTAATGTCGAGCAACATTTACTATTTTTAGATTTTGTCCTGGAATTTTTAGACGTAAAATAATTTAAAACAGAAAGGAATGAGACTATGAAGGCGTATCAATTTTCGATAAAGCTTGAGGGTGTAGAACAGGAAGTTTGGCGTCGAATTGTCATTCCTGCGGAAACCAATTTTAAACGATTGCATGAAACGATACAGATGGCGATGGGTTGGTCAAATTATCATTTATACACATTTAATATTCCAATGGCTAATGGTCGAGTATTAGAGCTTGCTGAAGATCAAGATATGATGGATGACCATCGTTCACAAATCCATTCCGTCATCATGAACGTAGATTTAAAGGAACTAAATACAAACCCTGATTATCAACAATTGGTACGAACAGATATCAAATTGGCACAAAAAACGAAACTTCCAAGGTATGTTGAAAGCGTACCAACGTTTACCTACCGCTACGATTTTGGGGACAATTGGATTCATCATATTGAACTCGAAAAAACGATGGATGATTATGAATTTGTTTATCCTCAAATTTTAGATGGTGAAGGCAATTGTCCACCTGAAGATGTCGGAGGTCCTATTGGCTACGCCAATTTCTTAGAGGTAATGGAAGACTCTCAACATGAAGACCATGAACATTTGAAAAACTGGGCAGCCAGCCAAGGATACAGTGCATTTGACCCTACTTTCACGAACCAATTAATGCAGTCTATATTGAAGTTAAAAAAACGTTGAGGTGATGTGTGATGAAAGGCTATCAATTTATGGTGACACTAGATCATGTTCAGCCAGCAGTATGGAGACAAATCGCTATGCCTGCTGAGTTAGATTTTTATGACCTCCACTCAGTTATTCAAACCGCTATGGGGTGGACGGATTCTCATTTATTTTCATTTGAATTAGAAGAAGCAGAATCTACGAATAGAATAAGATTGTTAGGGGACGAGGAGTCAGTTGAGGAGAATTTCCAACAGGCGCAGCATTTCATGCAATCTCCACCTGAGAAAGGTTCATATGAAGAGAGCATGTTCCAGCACTTCATTCGAACAAAAGTTTTGTTAGCTCGTGATATTCACTTAGATACGTATGTAGAGGAAATAGAGTCGTTTACATATGCCTATGATTTTGGGGATGGATGGACCCATCAAGTGAAATTAGAGAAAATTATAGACGATTTCCAGTATGATGCGCCTACTATTCTAGCAGGAGAAGGCGATTGTCCGCCTGAAGATGTTGGAGGTCCTCCGGGGTATGAAGAATTTAAGCGAGTCATGAAAAACAAAAAAAATCCGGAGCATGCTCATATGAAAGCTTGGGCAAAAGAACAAGGATTTAAAGCATTTGATATAAACGAAGCGAATGAAACTTTGGAAGAAGAATGGTGTTAATAAAACCTGACCTCAAGATAAAAGAGGTCAGGTTTTTTCTCGTTATTAACTTACCGCTTCTTCTTTTTCATAAATCGGAACCCAGCCTTCTGTTGTGACAAAAATACGCACTGCGACTACTTTGCGGTCTTCCATTAACGTGAAGTAGTGACGCACGTTTTCAGGTACGGAAATTAAATCACCTGGTTGAAGTTCAACATCAAAAAATTCACCGTCTGCCGATTGAATCACAAAAATCCCATGACCACTTACGATAAAGCGCACTTCGTCATCCTCATGATGATGCTCCTGTTGGAAGTTTTTCAATAGTTGTTCTAAGTTTGGTGTCGTTTCAGATAGAGAAATCACATCAGCTTGTTGATAGTTTCTGCGCTCAGAAATATCGGCAATCTCAATCCCAAAGGCTGATAAAATTTGTTGTTTCTCTTCGTCCGATAAATCGAATTTTTCACGAAGGTCTTCTGGTAGTTTTTCGATATCCCATTTTTCATAGATGACTTCATTTTCATTTAAAAATTCAATCACTTGTGTTGGATCTTCAATGCGTTCTCCGTTTGCATGCTTTTTAATGAATGCCATTTTAAAAACTCCCCACTCTGTTTTTTATGGTTGCTAGTTTCACTTGGTATGAGAACAAAAACTCCCAGGCTTCAAGTAGCTTTTTCGCCTCAAAAGCGTCTCTTCCCCACACGGTAATGCCATGATTTTCAATTAAGACCGCTCCTGTATCCCCAATCACATATCGATCAAATTGTTCGGCAAGTGTTGGGATATGCGCGACATTTTGAATAATGGGAATATGCACTTTGGCATCTTGTTCCCATGAGCCTAACGCTTTAATGATTTCGTTGCCCGTAAACTCGATATGTGTTTCATGTTTATACAATTCAGTGATCACATTGTTATCAATTGTATGTACATGAAGTACACAACCTGCATTTGTTTTGTTGTAAATTTTCGCGTGCAATAAGGTTTCGGCGGAAGGTTTCGATGACGTTTCTTCTATACGCTCACCGTTTTTATCGACTAATAAAAAATCATGACTCGTAAATGTGCGCTTGTCTTTTCCAGAAGCTGTGACGAGAAAGGTCAAAGGTTCATTGGAAACTTTAATGGATAAATTGCCGCTTGTGCCGTAAAACCAATCGCGTCCAGCTAGCTCTTTTTTAACAGCCGCTAGTTCGTTCCAACGTGTTACATATAGACTCATGAATGTACCTCCCGCTTCTCCAAAATGTGTATGACATCGTGAAATGTGGTGAATGGTTCATAAGGAATGGCCAGCTCCTCACATTTTTCGATGAGAAAATCCCTTGCAATGACTTTGTCTGCCAGCTTTGCGGCTTGCAAATCAGTAATGGAATCACCAATCACGATTTTATAAGTGTTTTCGTCACTTAACTTGCGAATAATAGACGGTTTGCAGCACCCACAACCGTTTGTGCAAAGTTCGTCACAGCTGTGTGGCCACTCAATGGCAATTGACTCTCCAGAAAAATCCGCCTCATTACAATAAATATGTTGTTCTTCTATCAAACCTTGTAAAAGAGGCTGTACGAAGAAGTCAATGCCCCCTGAAACGATGTATAACGGGATGTGATGTTCTTTCGTATACGCGACGAATTCTTCAAAACCATCTCGAACTTCAGCTTGCGCCAAAACAAATTGAATAACTTCATCTTTTTGCGTCGCTGGTAGCAAGTGAAATAATTGCGAAACACCTTGCTGAATCGTCTTTTCTTGACTGAGAATCTGATCTTTGATCGCTTCCCATTGTGGTGGAGCAAATCTCTTCATGATTGCCATGATGTTGTCATTCATTGTGATCGTGCCGTCAAAGTCACAAAAAATAATGGGTTGCTTCATCGGACTTTGTCACCCCACAATTCAAGAGCTAGTCGAAGCTCTTCATGGTTTTGCGCCACTTCAGATAAGGATCGATTAGTTATCGTTGCATCCACTGCCTGTCTAAACGCTTTCCCTCCTGCTGTTGCCCCTCCCGGATGACCGTGCACGCCGCCTCCAGCATTAATCACGGAGTCCAATCCAAAATCGGCAATGAGTTGCGGCACCATCGCTGGATGAATACCTGCTGAAGGGACTGGCAAGGTTTTATTCAACAAACCTGGCTCTGTTAGTTCTTTGGCTATATCGAGTGTTTCTTGCTTAGCTAATGCGACACTGCCGTAGGGCGATGGGAATAAAGAGAAATCCGCTCCTGTATACCGAAGCAACTTCCCGAGTAACAAGGAATTTGATACACCATAAAATGGGGAAGGTGTAATTGCGCCTGAGAAAGCTGGGTGGGCCATGATCGGAACGGTAATTTCCTTGTCTTCAGCTAAACTTTGAAGGACATCTAGACCATATGCAAAAACGTTAAATAATAGTATATCCGCCCCTAAGTCAACCGCCTTTTTCGCTTTTTCTTTCAAGTCATACGTTCTCCCAGTTAGGTTCACTGCAAAACGCGTACGGTGACCGGTTTTCTCATACACGTTTTCTAACACTTCTTTCGCTTTCGTTATTCGTTGTTCAAATGGGGTTAACGGATTATCGAATAAAATCTCATCATCTTTTACAAAATCCGCACCACCGAGAGCCTGTTGCTCTAATTGGCGAGTGAAAAAGTCGATATCTTTGCCGATGATTCCTTTGAAGATGCTCATGACAAATGGGCGGTTTTGGACACCAGTTAATGTGCGAATTCCCTCAATGCCAAATTGCGGTCCTGGGAAGTGATTGAGTAGCGTCTCATCGAATGATAAGTCCGTTAGTTTAATTTCACCATCTAGCGATAATTTGCCAAACGTTGTCGTCAAAATGGCGGGAATGTCTGCGCTGAAATTTGCTGTAGGATAGGCAATTTCAATGATTCCTTTCGTTCGTGTTTCTGCAAAATGGCCAGCTGTTGTTCCAAGAGACTCCACACGCACGACTCTCCCTTTATGTTTTTTCAATTGTTCTTGTTCAAGTAATGGCAAATCGGTCCATGAACCGATCGTTAGCCCTAGGGCGATGCCTTCTGCTTTTTTCTCTAAGTTTTCTTCAATGCTATGTACCAAATACGTAGCCTTCACTTCTGACACGTCGATCACCTCTTTATTCCAAAATAAAAAACCTCTTCACAAAAAAGAAGAGGTTAGTAAGAACTAACATCCTCTTATCTGTCAGCCACTGCTGCAAGAATTAGCACCGTGCCTACTCGCGTAAGTCGGTTGCCGGGTTTCATAGGGCTAGTTCCCTCCACCTGCTCTTGATAAGAAAAATGTAGATATGAATTTTTTGAAATCTAAATTGGATTATGACAGGATACAAAATTGTTGTCAACACAATTTTCTAAAAAGTTAAAATATAATTTTTAGGAAATAAATTTCAACCCAACAGCAGCTCCTAGCACCATCGAAATGAAAAGAATGCGTAACCCTGTTCTTGGTTCTCCGTAAAAAATCATGCCTAAAACGGCTCCACCAGCTGCCCCAATACCTGTCCAAACTGCATACGCAGTTCCCATTGGAAGAGTTTCCATTGCTAGTGCTAAAAATAAAAAGCTTGCAGTAAAACTAACGACTAATCCTGCAATGGACTTCCAGTTTCGCTCTTTATGCACTTGATTAATCATGAGGACGCCCGTCATTTCAAATAAGCCCGCCGTAAATAAAAAGATCCATGCCATTAGGTCATCTCCTCCTCATGTTTCGTTACAAGCTTCAAACCAACAACCCCAACTAACAACATAACAATTAAACCAATCTTCGCTAAGCTAATGGTTTCACCAAAAAACACACTATCAGCTACTACCGTTCCTGCTGTTCCTAATCCCACAAATACGGTATAAACCGTACCAACGGGCAATGTTTTTCCAGCCATGATCATCAGATAGAAGCTGATGGCAATGGCGATGATCGTGCCAAGCCATGTCCAACTATCATCTGCGTGTTTTAGGCCAATCACCCAGCACACTTCAAAACAAGCGGCTATGATTACTTTCATCCATTCTTTATTCATAAAAATAGTCTCCTTAAATTAAAATAAGCCCGAGAAATGAACGTATGTCTACGTTATCTCCCAGGCTTTTATCCTTCCGTGTATCTTTGCAGAGTGCAAAGCGTTTTCTCTCGGACCAGTCCAAACGAAGTGTTTGCGGAACCCTAGAAAACTTGTTCGCCAAGCTTGAATGGCGCTTTATGAAATTCATGTATGCAGTAAGGATATTACAGACTCCTGCTAGAGTCAAAAGAAATGGGTTTAGATTAGCAATCTTTCCATGCTTTCTCCAACAAGATGGAACGAAATGCAGGTAATAGCGAATCAAAATCTTTCGAATGCAATTCTTCACGAGTGACCCATCTACTTTCAGAATGCTCGTCATTTAGTTGAAAATTCTTTAACTGGTGCTCTGAAACTGTTACAGCATATGTATAGATAAGTCGATAGATTGGCTCACTAACTGTTTGCCCTTCAAAAGTACGGACATGGATTTCCTTTAATCCCTCTAAATCCATATTCGTTTCTTCTTTCACCTCACGAATCGCAGCTTCTGCTGGAATCTCGTTAACTTTCACTTTACCCGCTGGAACATTCCATACACCGGGAGCGACGACCGCTTCGGTGGAGCGCTTGGTTAACAAGATTTTGTCTTCGTGCATTAAGATGATTTCTACTGAAACGCGGTAATTTGGATGTTTGTTCATATTCATTCTCCGTTTTCTATGAGAAATATAACTTGCGCTCAAAAAAATGCCGTGCACTTGAAGGCATCGGCATTGGAAATTTACTTTAAAAAGTTTTATATCACTTTATTGGAAGGCTGATATTGTTTGGATACAACAACATCGTCTTCTACAAGTACATAGGGATGTGTCTCCATCAAAAAGGTTTTAACATACTCAGGCAATTTCTCCCCATCGTAAGCACAAATTAATGGGAATGATAGTGCATTTACTTCTTCATCTACTATTTTCTCGAAATCCTCAATGAGATACAGAGGTTCTTGCATTGATGCCCATTCCACATGTGCCCATGATCGGAATGCAGTGTCGCTTTGAATATATGGTTGAACCACTTTTTTAAAATATTCATGAATAGCAGGTGGGTGATAACTGCCACTTGAAAAGTAAAAATCTAAACTGTTTACATAGTGAACAAGCTCCAATTGCATTTTCGAATATTTAGAATTCAGCTCTTTTTGAATTTCAGGATAAAGACGTGCATTTTCAATCAAGATAATAGATTCACCAGCAATAATTCCATCATGAATATAATTCAAAACTTGTTTCATATAATCTTCTACTTCATGAAAAGAATACAGAACATGAACATTCCTTTGGTCCTCAATCAACTGATTCATTTTGGTACTCAATAGAATCATTCCTTCACTATTCTTTTTATTGATTATACTAGAATTTTCAAAATAGAGCAAAACAACTGGCTAAATGTTCCAATTATCAATGTATACATCATATTCATAGGAAAACCACAAATATATAATACGTTTGAGATATCTATTTGATATGATACTGGCTAGTAGATTATGGTTTATTTCAAAATAAAAACCCTCTTTTTTCAAGAGAGTTCACCTAACTATCTATTATCGTGCTTTGATGGGAATGCCTTGTTTCTTTTGAAACGGAAATTTCCCCATCACTCCAGCAACGCTGCTAATAGCGAAAACCGAAAATAATGCAATTGGAAATGCAGATTTTCTAAGACTTTGTTGTGTCATCAAATGGCCTCCTTCTTTGACTCTTATATTTTAAGTGTAATGAAACTATATGAAAGAAAAGTGAAGGACATGTTAAGGATTGTGTAGCAAGGGTAAAATATTTAGGACAAAGGATTTTCTTTTTTCGTGGTAAACTACTACCATATACAGGTTGAAACGAGGTTTAAGAATGATTCGAACATTTGGTGTTACGGCTGATAGCCAATTAGAAATGGACTTCCCATTAGAAGAGCTTCATAAAAAATCATTCGAGTGGTATTGGGTCGATTTTGATCAACCAACTCAGGAAGAATGGATCTTGTTAGATTCTTTCTTTCAATTTCATCCCCTTGCGATAGAAGACTGTTTGCATCGATTGCAGCGTCCAAAAGTCGATTTTTATGGTGACTACCATTTCTTTGTAGTACATACGATGAATGAAGAAACACTAGAAGCTGAAGAGTTAGACTTATTCATTGGCAAAAACTTTGTCGTGACTTTCCATCATACCCCCGTTGAGGAGTTAGATTTGGTAAGGGAGAAACTACAAAGGGATTCCTCATTTTGGGAGCGTGGATCGATTTACGCCATGTACCAAATTCTCGACAAAGTGGTCGATTCTTATTTCCCTTTAGTTTATAAAATCGAGGATCACTTAAATGAAATTGAAGATCAAATGACTTTTGATATGAAGCATTTTTCCATGGAGTCTGTTTTTGATATGCGTAGTGATTTATTGTGGTTGAGACGAACCATTTTGCCGATGCGGGATTTAATGTACCGTGTGTTAAGTTCGAGTCGTTTTGATTTGCAAGGTCATGAGAGAGCCTATTTCGCTGACATTTCCGATCATCTTGTTAAACTAACGGAAATTGTGGAATCCAACCGCGAATTGACTGCAGATATTCGAGACAGTTACATGGCGATGAACTCGAATCGGATGAATCGAATTATGATGATTTTAACGATTGTCTCGTCTATTTTTATTCCGTTAACGTTTATCGCTGGTGTGTATGGGATGAATTTTGAGAACATGCCTGAGCTCAATATGGAGTATGGTTATTTCTTTACTCTTGGGGCTATGATTTTTATTGGACTTGCGATGCTTGTGTGGTTCAAATACAAGGGCTGGATGAATTTATTTAAACAATAGTAATAAAGAATGTAGACACATAAAAAATGTTGATTTCCATTGTGGTGAACGCTTTCCTCGGTGGCCAACAGGATGTTGGTTTCAAAGACGTTGCCACAGGATGTGGTGTTCTTAGTCTTTGTTCTACATTCAGCCGCTTCCCTCGCGATGCTCAGTCCAGGGGCTTCAGTTCTTGCTGATTCCGCTGGAAAGATTGGGACCAAAAAATTTGGTGCTAATCTTTGCGACGAAGCTAGCGAAGCGATGCAACGCACTTTCATGTTTCGAAGCTAGCGGAGCGATGCAGAAACAGGAGCAGGTGTTTTACGTCACCTCCATTCCAATCAACAAAAACAAGTAGTGAAAAATTAATCCTTTCTCTACTTGTTTTTATTTGATGAAACTCATTGAACAGCACCAGTTCATTGAATACGAAATAATTAATGTGCATTCGCAAAAATCACTTCGAATAGCCTAATACGGTTCCTTGTATCCTTTCCACTGGTAACAAGCCAAAATCTTTGCTGTCTGTTCCTCGCCACCACTGATCAACTAACACGAATACTGTGCCTTCTTCTACGTGTACTGGATTCATTTCCGTTTTAAAATATCTCTTCAGCCCATCAACATCTTCTATCCTACTTAGATCAGCATGTTCGAAGTACTCTTCTTCTGTGATACCTCTTACGGTGGCCTCACCATAGAAAGTATCCAATTTTTCGTGATTTATATAAACGTGACCATACCTAATCATGACTGTCTCTCCAGGCAATCCGACAACTCTTCCTAAATAGTTTTCTGGAATTCTGGGGTTTTTCTTAATTGCCGAATCAAGCATTTTGTAATAAACAACATCACCGCGCTCAAGAGTTTCATCATTTGGATTTACTACTAATTCACTGTGTGTTATTGAATCATAATCATGATTTCCTCTATCCATTGCGTCTGAGCCCCATTCCACCAACATGTGATCTTCTTCTGGTGTCACTATTTCAATTTCTGGGGAAGTATTGTCATCTGTAATCATTTTTAATTCTGGTGTGCAACCCGCTAACAAAAGTCCGAGTATAATAAAAAAAAGTTTATTCAAACCACCAACTCCCTTTTACATATTATACCAATATCAAGTCCGTTCACTCCTTTGTTTTGTGAATTTTCTGTGAATTAAAACCGAAATAGTAGGAATAATTCTTCACATCTAAATTTCAAACAAAAAAATCTGTGGGCAAATTTGAATTTGTCCACAGTCTGATAGAAATTTTTCATAATTTTCTTAGTCATAAAATTAACTTCGTAAAAATCCACCTTCTGAATGGATTATCTGCCCTGTTATCCAATTTGCATCTTCGCTAGCAAGAAATCCTATTATGCGTGCAGCGTCTTCGGGTTTTCCAATACGTCCCGTTAAGAATTTAGGGAGGAGATGATTTCTTATCTCGTCTGTCATCCAGTTTGAATCTGTTGGTCCCGGATTAACCGCATTTACTGTTATACCTAAAGGCGCGAGCTCTGCTGATAAAGACAAAGTAAAGGCAGAGATTGCTCCTTTTGTTGCGACATACGCCAGATTACCAGGCATGGGACCTAGTTCTTGACCGGATGTTAAATTAATAATTCGTCCCCAAGTTTTATCCTCTTTTTGAAAGCGACGAGCAAACTCTACACAAAGGAGACAAGTCGCTCTTATATTAACATTGTAATGTTCATCCAGTGTCTTTGAATCTAAATCCATATATCCCGAATCGATTGAATGTGCTGCGTTATTGATTAAGATAGACGGAAAACCTAGTTTGTTTGTGACTGTATCCAATAATAAAAGAGGAGATTCACTTTTAGATAAATCGATTTCTAATCCCTCGCAACGAACGCCATTTTGCGAAATGTCACTTTGAAATTCATCTGCCCAATTAGAATCGGAATTCCAATAAGTAAAGAAAATATCAATTCCTTGAGAAGCTAATTTGCGACATATAGCTGCACCGATTCCATTGTGATTACTTACACCGGTGATAATAGCAATTTTATTTTGTTGATTTGTCATTAAAAACCCTCCATATAGTGGGGATTTATGATTGAGTCAAAAGCAGACACACAGAGGTATCTGCTTATAGAATGGAGTGTGTATAACTCCAGACCATATTTCCCTTGAAAATGTGCTCAGAATGGTATTCTAGTTGCATTCATATTCGGTTACTTCATTTTAATTTTCATAAACAGGTACCATTTCGTGATGCTTGTATGTCCCATTCTTAATTTCGCCCTCAACTAATTCATTTATGAAGAAATAAATTCTTAGTCCATCTTCAGTTTGTATAATCTTTGCCAACTTGTCATTTTCTCCATCTTTCACCTGCTTTATTTTATTATCATTTATTAACCCGTAATAAACATAGAAATCATCAAGATTAGTTCCCGCCGAACTTAGATCTATATCTGTTTGAAGTGGAAGTGAACCTCCTCCAAAATACCACTCCCATTTAGCATCCTTTAGCTTGATAAATCCATAATGAAGATTGTTGTCTTTCGTATAAAAGATTAGAATACCGTCTTTAACAACTTCTAGATGACTTATCTCATCTACCTCCATATTGGTATCTTTCATTTCACTAAGTAGTTGTTGTTCAATGGTAGGCTGGTCACTGTTGTTATCGCAAGAACTTAATAAAAATATTGAAGCAATTATACAAATTTTAATCCATTTATTCTTTCGCATTTTTTCTTTCCCCCGAACTTAAAAATGGCGGGTACATCGTAATCGCGTGGTTTTCCGTAATGAACTGATCATCAATGCATTCATTATTTCGGTTATAGACTTCTCGGTAAATGGTGTTGTGTCGAACGTATCCTCCCCATTGTTCTAAGGTAAACTGATGGTCTTTCTCATAAACTTTATAGGTGTTTGTTGGTTGGCTAACAGATCTCCATTCACCCACTAACGAGACATCCGTTAAATAAATGATGAGTTGATATGGTTCGGTGGTTTCGTTTTTTATTTGAAGATCTAAGTAGTTATAAGCACAAGTTGCTCCACTTCCGAATGGTTGGCTACGTTTAGAATCAGGGAAAACATCGTAGCTATGACGGTATCTTTCCGTAACTGTTAGCGGTGTATGTAAAGTCATCCAGTAAATTAGGTTTGATAATTGGCATAAGCCACCGCCTACCCCTGTTGTTACTTTGCCATAATGCAATATCATCCCGTCTACATAGCCTTTTCTTTTCGTTGTGGCACCAATTGTTTTCCAATATGAAAAGGTTTCACCGGGTTGAATCACGATATGGTTAATCTTTTTAGCAGCGATCTTTAAATTTGTTACCTTGTTATACTGCAATTGCAAATCGACATCTTTTAATTGGCGGAGCAAAGGCGTTCGATGTTTAAATACACTCTGAGGAAACTTCTCTTCCCTTTTGTTCTTCGCATATTTCTTGTCATCAAATACCCACTCCGTATATCGTTTCATTCGATACACTTTCTTTCCGAAAAAAATACGTAAGTTGCTTCGTTTGATTGGTTTTAATGAATTCACTTGAATACCCCTTTAATTATTCTTTATCTCTCTATATAATTATTCCTTAATATGGTATTCGATACGTTTTTGAATTTACCTTCTGTTAATTTCAATAGGTATACTATTGTTATCAAATTTTTTGAAAGGATGTATGGAATGAGAGCACCGCAAGAGATACTAGATGTCTGGCACTTATTCGATGATAAACCGATGGATACAGTGATGAAATTCTGGTGGTCAAAGCAGCCTGGAGGCGGAGGGCAGCGAAGTGTTTCATTAATAAAAGAGCATTACGCACAATATGGAGTTGCGGGAAATTGTGTGGACTTGTCATTATGGTTAATTGAAGAATTTCGTAATAGAGGAATCGAAGCTTATGGGATAGCGGATGATGTGAATGCAGAGCGAGCACATATAGCAGTGATTGCAGTTGATCAGAACGGCAATAAGTATTTATGCGACCTTGGAGATCAATGGATTCAACCTATATTAATAAATGAAAACCTTGATGCTTCTCAAGAGTGGTTATCTGGTTATTTCCCTGCAGCAAAAGTAAAACAAGAAACCATCGGTCACAAAACTAAATTGCTATTTCAACGCCCAAATGGCAAAGTATCTTCTTCTACCTTTAATACGGCACCATTGAAAGATGATTTTCTGTGGGATCTTTCAGAGCGGGTACAACTTGTGTTTCGTAAGAGTCCACTTATTGAAATTCGACTTCCAATAAAAGATGAGATCGCTCATTGGGAGTTCGATAATTGGACGAGTTTTTTAAGTACATCCGAAAAATTAACGAAGGAAGAGTCCAATTTATCACTAGATGACTGGGTTCAACGAATTCATATGAGGACAGGAATGAATAAAGCGTTTTTAGATGAGGCATTGAGGTATTATAAAGAGCACGACTAGTAGAAATCTTACCTAGTTAACTTCCTCGTGAGACGTGTTAGTGCGATACATATCCGATCTTGACCGATAAATCACTCAGTTTGTGCGATGAACTCTCTAGAGTGACTGATAAATTTTTCAAGCGCTACATTCAATTTCATTTACGCTACTGCATTTGTTAATGCTCTCCATTTCAATGCTCACATAAAGAAAAGGACTACCAAAAAGTCAGTTTTCACTGGCTTTCTTGGCAGTCCTTTTCACTTTTAAAACTCAATTGTTTCTGGTGGTTGACCACTTTTGTTCATCAATCGAATGGTTTCTGGTTTCACGACAAGGATCACTAAATCCGGATCTTCTGGTCCCTCAAACCAGTTTTTCATATGATCGTTCCAGATTTTTTCTTTTAGACTTTCGTCTGTACTTTCGCTGACTTTTCCTTCGATTTCTAGGAAAGCATCGCCAAACCCTTCACCTTCATATCCAATTAAAATATGTGTGTAAGGATTTGCTTCAATGTCTTCGACTTTATGTGTGTTTTTATTCGTCGGTGTATATAGGGTGAAGTCTTCATTGAAAAATGTCATGTACCTTGAATGGGGTTTGTTACTTTTCACTGTTGCCATTGTCCCGATGCGGCTTTCATTTAAAATGTTCAATGCTTGTTCTTTACTCATTTAAAAATCAGCTCCTTTTCGAAAGTATTCCTTTCACGATAGCCAATTAAACATACGAATGTGCTGTTATTCTTTTACATAACGATAGAGGATATCGTCATCCGCACTTGGTGATCCGCGACCGTCTGTATTATTCGATACAAAGTAGAGATGTTCGCCATCTGAAAATACATCTCGAATTCGGCCATAGCCTGTGATGGTTTCTTCGATTTCAGCTGTTTCACTGTTCACAACTAAAACGCCTTCTCCGCGTAAGGCAGCTACATATAGCTTACCTTTATGGAACGTCATACCAGATGGAGCCCATGTTGTATTTGCACCCGAATGTAGTAATGGCGCTACAAGCCCTTCTCTTTGTTCATTGCCTTCAATAAGCGGCCACCCATAATTTTTGCCTTCTTCAATTCTATTAATCTCGTCATTAGCGGACTGACCATGTTCAGAGGCAAACATCTCTCCGTTTTTATTCCAAGCAATGCCTTGAGGATTTCGATGACCCATACTAACAACTGACCACGTGTTATCTTCATTTAACCGCATGATTTTCCCGTTTTTCGAAGTTGGGTCTTGTGCCAAGTTCGGATTTGAAGCGTCACCGATTGTGACATATAAGAGTTGATCTGGACCTATTTCTAATCTTCCACCATGATGAACATTCCCAGTTAAAATGCCATCTAACAGAATGGCTGTTTCCGTCCATGTATTGCCGTCTAATTTTAAGCTAACGACACGATTATACGGTTGTCCTTCTACATCGTACGTATAATAAGCAAACGCTTCCTTCTTTTCTTCAAAATTAGGCTTTATTACAAAACCTAAAAGTCCCGCTTCGGA
Organism: Paenisporosarcina sp.; assembly: GCF_057785155.1. NCBI lineage: Bacteria > Bacillati > Bacillota > Bacilli > Caryophanales > Caryophanaceae > Paenisporosarcina > Paenisporosarcina sp. The sequence goes on along the minus strand of NZ_JBYNRN010000007.1, from coordinate 31,458 downwards.
TACCTTTGCTAGAGGTGACGATAGTTTGACTTGCTGATGCGTGACTTCTCCATTTGAAGAAACCCTTGCAATGGTTCCAACTCTTTCTGAAATAAAGAAGTCTTCTCCATGTTTATTGATTGACCAAGGAATTTGGAGATTTGTAGCTACTTCTTGAACAGATTTTTTTGCTTCTGTATCATTTGAAAAATCGAGATACCCACAACCACTAAGTAAAACCATTGCTGTGACTAGAATGATTAATTTTCTCATGCGTTAGCACCTCTTTCTCTACTTCTTTTTATTATACTGAATATTCAGATATGTTATCTATTGAAACACGTTGTTTAAAGTATTTCTCCTGGGGTATACATCTATTAACATGAACTGAAGGAGGAATTGCATTGACGAAAGATAATGGATTGACAGACAAACTTAAAGGTGAATTTAATCAAGCCAAAGGTGAAGCTAAAGACCAGTTTGGAGATGCTACAGATAATAAGAGCCTTCAGGCAGAGGGTAAAGTAGATAAAGTTAAAGGTAAAGCTCAAGAAGAGCTTGGCGAATTAAAAGATCGACATACGGATCGCACATAAGTAAACAAAAACAGTTGCTCTCATTTGTTGAGGGCAACTGTTTTTATGTTAACAAAGCAATCGCTTGTTGTAAGGTCGGTAAATAAGTAGATGTGTTAACTTCTCGATTTTTTAGGAAATGCGTATGCATCGGCTTAACTCCCACAATGTATGTTTGAATTCCCATGATTTGCAGTGTTTCCATGAATGCTTGAAATAAAGAAATGCCGATATCGGTAATCTGATCGATTCCATTAAAATCAAATATCACGGTTGTGTAATCTTGTTCATATAAAGTTGCTGCAAGGCGATCCTCGGTGTTCGAAATTAACTCTTGATCAAAGTAACCAAACAAAGGAACGAGGGCAACTTTATTGGATAACCCAATGACGGGCGCAGATAATTGCTTAATTTGTTTTAGCTGTGTTTCGGCTAACTCTTTTTGTGATAATAATTCGAAATCCACAGTAGCAAGACGATTTTGATGTTCTTGAACGACACTCATTATCTTATCTAACTTACTGCCAATGGCATAACATTGTAAAAAACCTTTATCATCTTTCCAAGTGATCGAGACGGCAAAAAGCTCATAGCTATTTACTTCTGTTTTCAAGGTGATTTCAATGGATTTAAGCAAATCATCACCTAGTAAACGTCGTTTTTTCGCATGGCTTCCTTCATCCATAATATCGGTGAAACACTGGATATCTCCAAACACTCTTTCAGCAGATGCTGATAATTCAAGCACATTAAATGAACGATCAATGATAAACGTCGGAAATGGAAGTTCTTTAATTATATTCATGCATCTTAACCTCTTCCAATTCTGTCATCCACGTTTGTAACTCTTCAAAGTCACTTACCATCTTGGTTTTCGGTGATGAGTACTTCAATAAATCATAAGAAGACAATAATCTACTACCCACAATGATTTGCGGATGACTATTTATCTTTTCTAAAGCATCTACGTATGATTTAAGCTGATCTAAATGATGAATGATGGTTAACGATATTCCGATTACATCAGGAGAAAAACGCTGAGCAGCTTCAACTGCATAGCTAAGTGGCAAGTTAGCCCCCATAAAACGCACATTCCATCCCTGCTGCTCAAATACATGCGCTGCCATCTTCATACCTAATGAATGTTGTTCCTTCTCCACACTGAAAAACATGGCCTTCTTAGACGAATTTGTTAATGGTTTCTTCTTCACGACACTATGGAATTTAGCAAGTACAAAATCACAAGTAGACGTCGCTAAATGTTCATCGGCCACCGTAATTTCATCCTCTTCCCACATACGTCCAATCTCTTGCATCGCTTTGGTTACATAATTTTGATAAATAGATGCAACCGTGGTTTGATTCGAATAGAGTGTTTCAAGCATTTGAAACGCTTCGTTTGATTGGCCATCAATTAGGGCAAGTGCTAAATTTTTCGGGGTCATTTCTTTCACCTCAGTCCATCAACTTTCGACTACTGAATCGCTTGAATTCCTTGTAGCAGAATATTTTGGTACGTACTTACTTGTGGGTCATCACTCGACTCTAATCGATCATGGATTCGTTGAAAATTATCGATTACATGATGTTTATTCATCCCGCGAGCAGTAAGTAAGTTGGTCAGCCATACCGCATAATTGGAAAACACTTCTGGCTGTCCTAGTTTTGCAGCTGTATCCAAATGATCGAAATGATGATGATTATCTTCGTAGCATCGTGCTTTCCCAGCATCGCCAAAACGCGCCAAAATCTCTGGATACGCTTCATATATTTCAATAACAACTTCATCGATTACTTTTTCTCTGGCTTGTTGGTTCATGTTGCCACCACTTGGTATTTCGATACTTTCGGGACAATCGCTGCTAATTCTTGGTCTGGATAATTCTTTTCTAGATCATGTACTTGCTTAAAGGCATCACTTGTAACCCACTTCATATAGGCAGCTTTATCCACCCATTGCATATGTACGGTTAACTCCTCAGGACGCTTTTCGTTTTGTAATAAATGAAAGGATTCAAATCCTTCAAATGTATCCACAAGTCGAGACCGATTTTGATAAATCGCAATCACTTCATCAGACTTTCCCTTTGGAACATGTACCATCGAATGGACAATATACACAGGCTCGATCCCCTTTCATTTTGTACTTTTTTGATTTCAGTCTTAATATCTTATCATATTTTTGTTCGGATATCTAAATATACGCTTTAGTCGACCAATTAAAGAAGGCACTTTTTACAAGATTATTCCGCTTTTACATAAAGGTGTAAAGCCCATTGTTCACCTTTTAAACCGTTGTATCGACGACCTTCATCTACAAATCCGCCTTTTAAATAAACCGCTCGTGCAGCCTCATTCATATCATTTACCCCTAAAACCACTTCATCAAATTGAGGGAAATGCTCACGAATAAAATCGGGTAAAGCTAAAATTGATTCCTTTGCAATTCCTTGTCCTTGGTAATCAGGATGAATCGAATACCCTTTGAGCAGAACTGAATTCGGATTTTCCGTATAAAAATAGCGATCATCGCTAACTTCTAATATAAAAAATCCCGCGACTTGGTTACCTGCTAAAATCGTTACAGGTGTTTGTGAATGTGAATCTTCTTTTAGTAAGTCCAGTGGATGAGCTGTGAACTCTAATTGCTCCGGAGTTAATGGGTAAAAGGTAAAAGATTGTTGGTGATCGGGTTGATATGGGAGTAACGTGACTTCTGTTGACATGTTCATCTCTCCTTATTTTCTAATAGAATATTGGTTTCACTTACATCCTTCGTAAAGGTTTAAGAGCTTTGCAGGGTAACGACCACAATTTCTGGCAAATTAAATAATCGCAAGGGGAGGATACTGTTCCCTAATCCTCGACTAATCACCAATTTGGATTGTTCTTTTTCATGTATACCGGCTGTGAATTTTGGGAAGAAGCCTTGACCTGGAGCGATTAACCCTCCTACAAATGGGATACGAAATTGACCGCCATGTGCATGACCAGAAAAAGTTAAATCGATTTCAAACTCTTCATAAGTTTGAAAGTCTTCTGGCCGATGTGCAAGTAATAAGGTAAAAACATCACTTCGAATTTCTGCTTCACCTAACATTTCTGATGCAGTCTGTCCCATTAACGGATCTTCAATACCGCTTATAGCGATAGAGTCATTTCCATGTTCAAGCATAAGGGTTTCATTCGAAAGGACTTGGACACCAAGTGCTTTCAGTTCCCTTTTAATAAGCTCAACTTCATTGGTTGCAACTTCATGATTTCCCGTTACATAATAGACGTCTGCTAATTTCACTAACTGATTCACGAGATCTAAGCTATTGGGTAAATCATAGCGCCTGCTATCCACCAAATCTCCTGTAATAACAATCAAATCCGGTTTAGCTTGTTTCACTTTTTTCACTAATCGCTGTTGATTTTCTCCAAAAGTGGCATCATGCAAGTCGGACACTTGCACAATGCGATACCCATCAAATGCGGCTGGGATATCTGGCGAACTAACTTTGTGATTCGTCGTGGTGATCCAGTTATTATTTAAATAAATAAAAACGATGATACTTAGTAAAATAGAGACATATTTTATTAATTTAAAAATCATTATTAACTCCTTTTAATAAGCTAGCCCCACTCTCGTGCCAATAAACTGTGGATCTAACAATTCATTGTAGGCACATAACGCCGTATCCCCTACTGATATCTCAACGCCACCTTCAGGTAAAAAGTTTCTTTCATTTCGCCACTGACCAGTCACTTCTCCATCTGGCAAGTAAGTCGGACAGATAATTGTCCACTCTAAATCTGTACTCTTTAATTGTTCGTATACCTTTGCGTGCTCTTCAGCAGCAAAAGTTAAGCGACGTTTCGATTCGGTGGATTGAAATCGATACACATCGGGATTTGTTCTGCTTTGCAAAATACCCGCTGTCCCAATCGTAATAATTCGCTCGACATTACCCGTTTTCATCGCTTCAATTATGAAAGGTATGGCATCCGTTAATGTCGTGGTTTTATCGGTTCCAATGGCACTAATGACGGCATCCGCATTTTCAATCGCTTGACTCACAAGTTCTTTATCTCGAATGTCCCCAGTGAGTAAGCTTAGATTGTTATGAGTCGGTAATTTTGATGGCGTGCGAACCAATGCGGTGACGTGATGTCCATCTCGAAGTGCGAGTTTAAGAATTTCACTCCCTACCCTACCTGTTGCACCAAAAAGTGTTATATTCATTGATATTCCTCCATGTTTTCCTTCTTTACTAATGGCTGTCTATAACATAGCCACCTGACTAGAACTATTATCCAAACTCTTTTTGATGATGTTTTTTGCGTTTGAGATAATCCTCATCTTTACGAATTTTGTCCCACTGCTTTTTAAAAATAGCTGCAGATTCTGCTTTGATTGGATCTATGACTCTCTCTTTAATGGAGCCGTCTTCATTGTACTTACGGCCACCCTTGTAATTCGTATATCGTCTAGCTCGTGTATAGCCCATTTGAATGAATTTACGAGTCATATCCATCCCTACAAAATCATTCTTCTCACGATACTCCTCAAACAATTCCATAATCTTTGTAGACGATTCTTTTGCTATATCCGGTGTTTTAAAGCGCCAGTGTGGGAGAATTTCGCTTTTATACGGTTCTACTAATAATACCCCCTGCTCGCCACGTCCTACACGATACAACTCGGGCTTTTCGCGAAAATTAATCGTATCAAAGTCTAAATCATAATCAAACGGCATGGTCGAATCACTCCTTTACTTCCCATACCCTTTATGTAGGTGCAACAACCTCCAGTTTTACACGGTCGGGATCTTCAAAAAAAACAGCATAATACTGATTTCCTCCTGCATAAGGATGACGGTCCTTATACAAAACACTTACTTGACGTTCTTTTAGTGCCAAAGTAAGTTGATCTACTTGCTCTCTAGATTCTCCATGGAACGCTAAGTGGTTTAATCCGGTATGTCCTCTGTGATATGAATGCTCTAGATGGTTCATTTCCGTTTGAACAAATACAAGGTAGGTTTTATCTTTTATATAACTAAAGCCTTTTGGCCATTCTTGATACAATTCATAACCTAGATGAGGTAAAAGAAATTGATAAAAGTTTCTCGATTTTTCTAGATTGGAAACATTGATTTCTACGTGATGCAACATGGAATCCACTCCTTTTTTTAAGGATACCATAGCAGGAGATTTTCCTTTCATGTCGAAAATATATAACCGAAAGGGTGTGCTATTTAATATGGGGAAATCAAAAATTTCATACATAGGGCAAATTGCAGTGAATGTAAAAGATGTAGGAAGAGCAGTTGAATTTTATCGGGATGTTGTTGGCTTACCACTTTTGTTTGAATCAAATGGATTAGCCTTTTTGCAATGCGGAGAAACACGGCTACTATTGAGTTTGCCAGAAAAAGAAGAATTCAATCATCCTTGTTCAGTTATGTATTTCAAAGTGGACGATCTGCACGAAAAAGTAAAGATCATGAAGGAATTAGGAGCTCATTTCATCGATGAACCACATATGGTTGGCAAAATGGGGAACACCGAGATTTGGATGACGTTTTTCAACGATACTGAAGGTAATACGCAGGCAATTATGAGTGAGATTGAATAACGACCTCAAGTAATTGTGTATGTATCGATTAAACGGAGTAAGAAATGGGGAAATGAGTAATTGAAAGGGTATAAAAAACACTATGGTAAGCATAGTGTTTTGGCTCCTTTAGTAAAATAGTTTCGGTTGAATTAGTTTCCCATCCCAATCTTACTCAAGTTAACAATCCCCTATAAAACACTATTATGTTTATTTTTTTGAAATCACAGTAAACATGCCAGTCATATTTGGGGAGAAGTCTTTAAAATTAAATTTCTCATAGAACGTTTCTTTACCTTGTGATGCAAATAGTCCAACAAACGACTTGTCCGGGGCATTTCTATTCAAGTATTCAACCAAAAGATTCATTATTTCATTTCCAATACCATGTTTCTGATAATCTGGATGAACCACAATATCTTGGATATAAAAATAAATAGCTCCATCGCCAACAATTCTGCCCATACCCACAATTTGTTCATTATCTTTAACTGTGATGCAGTGGATAGAATTCTTTAGTGATGCTTCCGCTACTTCAAAATTCATATAATTAGCCCATCCCACAGACTCACACAAATATTTGTATTCTTCCAGAGTTGGCATATTATTTTCAATTTTATAGTTTTTCAAAATGTTACCTCCCATACCTCAAACTTCACCAATATATATACGACATCGTTTTATTTACTCCTCTTCTTCGGCTTCAGCTATCCTGCCGCGTTTGAAGTAAGACTAAGTGATTTTCAATTGATAGGTCTAATTTTTAATTACAATTTCACCTTCACCTCTAGGCACTTCGAAACCATTAAGGTAAGAAGTTAAGAGTTCTTCTGAAATAGGAAATGAATTTGCATCAAAACGTTTGTTACGTAATTTAAGTCGTTCACGTAAATCATTTGAATGAACTTTTAAATAGATAAGTTTCCATTTACCTCCAGAATCCTCAATAAGTTTTTTGTATTGGTTCCTTCTTACACAATCCCAAAAACTGAAGTCAATTACCACCTGTTGTTTATCATGAATAAGCTTTATTAATCGGTTGCGTAATCTTCTTTCTGCTTCTTTCCTGTATGCCTCGAATTTATCCATTGGGAAATCTATCCCCCAACGACCATTAGTAGCCCATATTTCTTCATCAATAGAAAGACGAACAAAACCTTCCTTTTCTAGTATTTGTGAAAAAGTAGTTTTCCCTGATCCAGCCACACCACACATCATCACCACTAAAGGAGTTACATCATTTCGTTCACGATGAATTAAGTCAAAGTTAAATTTTTCAAACATCTGCATATTCCCCCGAATTGCTTGATGTGAATTTTTCTATACGTCAAATCCTAAACTATTAATCTTCCACGCATTTTAAACAATATCTATTTCTTTAATGTCATAAATAATGAAGGGTTTAACTCACTACTTTCAATTACAATAGCAGTCAAACCCTTATCTGTCTTCGTTTCATGCCATTCATCTTTTTCCCAAAAGACTGCGTCTCCAGGCTGAACTTTAATGTTCTGCATTTCATCATTGCGAACATATCCTTCTCCATTGATTACTAACAAAAGTTGAGGAACTACTGCCTGGTGATATCCTACAATGCCATTTTCCTCTAAGTGCATACAGCCAATATTAGATGCTTTATCTGTTTGAATAACACGAGCCATAATAAAATTCGAATTAAATTTCGAGATCCTTTTACCAGTATCTTGACTGAATTTATAAAACTCCATTAAGTACCTCCAAAGTAACTGTTTACACTTCACTCATTCAACCAACTAATTAAGTAAATGCTTATTTAGTGGAACACGTTCATATTCGTGAAAAGTTTTCAAAAGATGAACCGCTTAAAATTAACTTAAAAATTTTTCACGTCTCTATCTTCATTAAATCCAGAGGAGTCACGATACCGACAAGACCATTTTCATCTGTAATAAGTAATGCTTCGAGTCTTCGTCCTTTAGCGATGGCATCCTTAAACATTTCTTCCGCCTCGAAAATGGATAAATTCCTTGGAACAAAAAGATGATTTTCCTTCTTCTTTTCATGTTGAAGAATAGTTTCTAGGTCTATTTCCCAGGAAATATCGCCTGTTTCGACACGATTTGCTACCCAAAACATGATGCCTATTGCGGTTAATAAACCAACAAATTTATTGTCTTTGTATATAGGAATTTGTGTGTACTGTTTATCACGTATCACCAATAAAGCTTCTTTCAAGGTATCTGATGCTTGAAGTGTACTAACTTTTCTAGCAAACATTTCCCCTACCGTAATTGGCTTTGTTAGTTCTTGTTCTATGGCTTCAATTGATTCCACAATTTCATCATGTGGTTCTGCAATGGCATACTCTGTTGATGTACGTTGATGTACAATGGCATTGCGCAATGTGGAGAATTCTCTTAAATCATTTTCAAATCGACGTATCGTTGCATTTTTACGTTTGGATAGTTCAATTAATCTAAAGAATGAAAGATGGTCTTTTGCTCCAATAATATCTTTCATCGCTTGTTCAATTCGATGAAAAGCCGTTAGAAAGCGATCGGAATTGCGATTCGCATTTTCAACTTGAGTTTGTTTGTCCATTTTGCATTCCTCCCATATGAAACAAGTTCTACATAGTTTGCATCTTTTCCTTTGAATTTATTAAAATAAAGAGCAAAGAGGTGGAAAAATGTCTACAACTAAGAGATGCCCGTTTTGTGAACCACAACATGATCCAGATCAGAAAATCATTTTCGAAAATGAATTTTGTTATTATTTGCAACATCCAAAGCATCAAGACATTTTAGAAGGCAGTGGACTTATCGTGCCAAAAGTTCATCGTCAAACGGTATTCGATTTAACACCTGAAGAATGGGCTGCAACGTATGAATTGATGCAGCAAGTCAAACAATATGCAGAGGAACATTATGCTCCCGATGGATTTACACTCGGTTGGAATGTCGGAGAAGCTTCCAATCAATCGATTCTCCATGCACATTTTCATATTCTTCCGCGATTTGCAGACGAACCTTTTGCAGGAAAAGGAATCCGAGCTTGGTTTAAATCTGAAGAGAACCGTCGTCGTGGTCGATAATCGATCATACATATTTCCGTTAACAAGGCACAACCTACAGGTGAACATGACAATTGTTTATTTGAGAGGAGAAAGTGCTATATGAAGTTTGTATTATTAGCTATTCTGTCCTTCATTATGCTTGCTGGGTGCACAAATAACCAAGGTTCTTCAATTGGAACGATGGATGAACCTTCTAGGGATGAAACGCATGAAGCAAGACCAGCCGATCAGAAACAGGATGACAACATGAATGGCAACGATAATTCTAACGGTCAATCAAATGGGATGGATACTGATCCTCAAAAATAAGTACTGTTCACTAAAAAATCCCTCACTCGAACTAATCGAGGAGGGATTTTTTTAAATGAACTATAGTTGAGTCAATTTCATACCTACACTTCAATAATAAAGCGCTCATTTAATTGGTTTTATTGTTAATTATCAGTTCAATTTTTGAAGATAGCATTGATTGGAGCGCAAGGCGGCGACTCCAGTGGAAATAGCATGAGCTGAAAGCCCCGCAGGCAAGATGCTGGCCATGAGCCAGTGTCTTTGCGACGAGTAACCGCAGGAGCACATGTTTCGCAGTGACGAGGAGATTGAAGCCATGCCCACGGAACGCGTCCGCCTGGAGCGGAAATCAAGTTTGTTAGGATATATTTATTTACTTTTTATTATGAAATTGACTCAGTTACCTCAACACTCTCACACTTTTGTTTTAGAAGCATTGCGTTTAGACATCCACGTACCAAATATCATTAAAGCAATAATCGCAATGATCGTGACGGCCATGCTCCACCAGAAATCCCCCATATTAGGTGATCCGGTTAACCATTGTGTTGCATAAGTTGAGATTTTCCAAGGCGAGACAGTCCAATACGTTCCTAATAAGGAATCGATGATTTGGATCACCAGTACCAAAGCTAACGAAACGCCTGCCGCTCCTCCTGTCGGTAACCACGCACTGGCTGCTAAAACGACAGTCACGACAAACAAAATCCACACACTATACGTTCCAGCAAAAGCAAAGAAATCCGAAGCAGGTACATTTCCGAACAACAGCTCAGTGTAGTACCAACTTGTTAACAATCCGAGCCATACACTCCCTAGAGCAATGATACTCACTACTTTCCACTTGCTTAAAAAGTAGCTGAAGAATGAAATAGGTCGTACATATAGCAATGTGCCTGTGCCGTTTTTTCGCTCTCTAGAAATGGTCCCCATAAATCCGAGGACTAAAACGAGCATGCCAATGAGTTGATATTGCCCCATCGTTGACATCAAGATTTGCGCAGCGGTGAACTCCGGAAAAGGAAACATGGCACCTTCAGGAATGTTGCCAACCGCCTCAAGAATTTGAGGTAAATAATGATTAGTGACAGGTTCAGTAATGCCGAAGAAAACGAAGATTAAAGGAATCCATAAAATTTTATAATTACGCGTGTTTTCACGCCATTCTTTTTGGAATAAAACAAGTAAGTCCTTCATCCGCGACCAGCCACCTTCAAAAAGATTTCTTCTAAACTCGCAGTCTGTCGTTCGGCTTTCCGAACTGTTAACCCGCTTCCTGCTAAATAACCCAACAAATCTTTCATTTCAGGCACACCATTTGTAATGTCAATCAAGCCTAATGTACCTTGATAACTAACTTTCCAAGGTGCTCGAGCCGCGAAATTAAGGGCATCTTCTTCACTCGTAAACTCTACTAAATAACGCGGAGAATCATATTTTGCTCTTACATCCCCAAGAGATCCTTGTTCGACTAATTCACCTTTTCTTAAAAATAACAGTTGATCTGTCATTTCTTCCGCGTCGTTTAAAATATGAGTCGAATATAAAATCGTCATGTCCTGTTGTAAATTTTTAAGTAAGTCCATGACTTCGCGACGTCCGACAGGGTCAAGAGCTGATACAGGTTCATCTAGCAATAACAGTTTTGGTTTATGAACGATGGCTTGAGCTAACCCAAGACGTTGTTTCATTCCCCCAGAGAATGTACCTGTTTTTTTCTTAAGCGCTTCTCCAAGACCAACAAACTCTAGTGTTTTTTGTGCTTCGATTTTTGCATGCTTACTTTCCATACCGCTTAATTTCGCAGCCATTTCAGTGAACTCTAAAGCGGTGAGCCATGAAAAGAATTGTGGATACTGCGGTAAAAATCCAATTGACTTTCTTACGTCAGGATTTTTTTCACCATTTAATGAAATCGTACCTGTAGTTTGGTTAAGTAAACCGGCTAACATGGACAAAGTCGTCGTTTTACCCGCTCCATTTGGTCCAATTAAAGCAGTGGACGATTTTTCTGCGAGTGAAAAACTGACGTCCTTTACAGCATGCTCAGCTCCGTATATTTTCGTTAAGTGTTCAGCTTGTAAAATCAGTGTCATGATTGTTTTCTCCCAAACACAAAGTATATGATCGGTCCCAAAATATTTACAAATATAATTATGATCGCCCATAACCATTTTGGTCCATTTGTTTGGTTTATCTTTGATAAGTCAATAAGTGCAATAATCAATAAAATCAGTTGTATCACGAAAATCGGTGCAATAACTCCCCAAGAAATCCCTTGTAACGCTTCCATTTTCCCCACTCCTTATGATTGTAAATTTATGATTAAAATAATACTTCCGATTAATATGGCAAGAAAAACCCAACTCTTGATATGTCCCATCTTAACCGTCCATCCAATACCAAAGCGTTTCTCCACTAAAATACTCGGATCGTCTTTATTGACATAAAATAAGCCCATCTTCCAATAACGATCATCATCGACATCGATATAAGCTTCATCTGACTGATCGGAACTGTCTACCTCTACTGGGATCATCGTTCCGCTTTGACCTACTTTAATCATGTAATATAACACAGATCCTAAAACCACAATTAGGTAACCAATAGTGAAAGCCAACGTGACGCCGGTCGACATCGTCGATGGCGCTATAATGGTTAATTGCAAATAACTCATGAACACAGTCATCGAGATCGTGACGATAAACAATAACCAACTGGAATACTTACGAAAAGCAAGTTGTTGCTCACGAGAGCGTTTTTTATGTCGAACTCGAATTTTCGCTCCTGATTGCTTCATGGCACTATTGAAAAACAGCATCATGCCTTGCAACAGCAAGGTCATTAACGGCAAAGAACTAACAGAAACGTAACTCTTCTTTGCAAATGCATCTGCTTCACCATTAGGACCCCAGTGTGTTGGAATTTGATTCGGTAGTGAATCGTACTGACTTAAACCATACGCGCCTAATCCTATGGTGATCAGCATCGGTAAAATGAAATACACGTTTGGCAATAGTTTTAGTTGTTCTCTAAATTGTAAGTCGACTACTTTTCTTTCCACTTGCCCAGCAATCCACTGTTCATCTTTTTTCCATCTCATTAATGACAGATGATTCCTAGCGTAGAGCGCCATCGAAATGGACAAGGCGGCAAGTTGAATCGCCATTCCAACTAATCCAATTTGATTGTCTGAAGGTTGAACCACCCCTAGCCAACCAACAAATATCAAAATTAGGACTCCTCCGGTTGTTAAAACGGTATTCGTATAGCGAGATTTTAAGCGTTCAATGCGCACATCCTTTACATGCGTATCTGGAACATACACACCAAACACTTCGCTTTCTTTTAAAAATCTCGGCAAAAATGCTTGAAGGCTAATGATGAACAGAAGAATGATGATAAAAATAATGGCTGCCATTATTCTCCCTCCTTTATTTTCGAAATAAGGTCTCTTACTAATTGTTCTAAGTCTTCGTTAGACAATTGAAGACAAAGTGCTTCTGCGACAATGGGTCTTAATTCTTTCTTCAACCGATCTCGATCAGAGGGAGAAGCAAGTCTCACGCCATTTTCATGAATGAATACTCCTTTTTTCTGCACAATCTGAATAAATTCTTTCTCTTCTAAATAATGATAGGCTTTATTCACCGTATGCATGTTCATCCCAAGATCTGCAGCAAATGCACGAACTGATGGCAAGGAATCTCCTGGCTTTAACTCCCCTTTTGCTACACCTTCAATGATGCTTTGAGCAAGTTGTAAATAAATCGGCACAGCCGAATTTGTTTCAATCTCAATAAACATATGCGACCCTCCTTTGTTCTATTAACAATAGAACAGTCTTGTTATATATAATATAGAACAGGCGACAATTTTGTGCAACAATTTCATTCAACTATTTACAACTCAATTTTAGTACGCTACAATGAAGCCGTTCTGAAACATACATAAAACTGCATACGATTTCTGCACTAGGGGTGCTATATGTTGGCTGAGATGAGAGCATTTGCTCCGATCCCTTAACACTCGATCCAGGTAATACTGGCGTGAGGAAGTGCGGCTACTTTTGCCGAATTCTTTTTTCTTTGGCTCAAACAGCTGCATTCCAATCGAATGCAGCTGTTTTTATTGTGTTCCAAACAAAATACTGGTGCCAGGTACACACACAACTTCGATTCAATTCAGAATCGTTCTTGAATTGTGTGTGTACCAGGCACCATAGGAGGAAGAAGAATGAAACAAGAGTTTAGTTGTGGTACTAGTCCGATTGTGGGTCTACGATTTTCCATTCACCCAATGGCGGACAATTTCATCGACATTATTAAAGGGGCTTTACGCGAAGCGGACACATCCAATGTGTGGATGCATACGGACGATGTGAGTACCGTTATGCGAGGAAAGGAAATGCATGTTTTTGATACCGCGAAAGCGATCGTTTTGTATGCAGCGAAAACAGGTACCCATGTAGCTTTCAATGGCACTTTTTCAATCGGTTGTCCTGGTGATACGCAGGGGGATGTTTATTTAGAAAAGGATGATGTTCTGTTAAACACGCCACAAATCCAAGGAATCAAGCAGTATGTTTCTTCTCAATTCGCCCTATATCCGATGAACAACCCGGATTATATGTCTGTCATTTACAAAGAAATCGACCGCGCGAAAGAGCATGGTGTATATAACGAATCCATGCATTACGCGAGTGGACTTCACGGAGACATTCATGATGTCTTTGCCTTTTTAGAAGAGTCATTCTCTCATGCGCGTTCAGCAGAGCATTCCCATTTAGTGATGACCGTGAATATGAGCATTAATAGCCCTTCTCACAGGGAGGAACAATAATATGTTGAAGTCCTGGAAGTTAAAAGAAGTTGTTTTGTTGTCTGTATTTGCAGTCGTTTTTGCTGTTGTTTATCTCCTGTTCGTTCACGTCGGAAATATATGGGCTGGGGTCATTGGTCCAATTGCTTATGAATGGATGTTTGGCATTTGGTTTATCGTATCGATCATCAGTGCGTATATCATTCGTAAGCCCGGTGCTGCCTTACTCTCAGAAACAATGGCTGCCATTATTGAAGTCATGATTGGCAATGCTGTCGGCCCTCGATTAATATTGTCAGGCATTGTTCAAGGTTTGGGAGCTGAAGCGGCATTTGCGGCTACTGGATATAAGCGTTATGACTGGTGGGTTCTCTGTTTAGCGGGAATCGGTTCAGCGGTATTTAGTTTTGTTTATGGATTTTTCGTTTCTGGGTACGCTGCCTTAGACCCTTCTTTATTAGCATGGATGTTTACACTTCGAGTCATCAGTGGGGCTGTGATTGCAGGACTAGGTGGAAAATACCTGTCCGATGGTTTGCTAGCAAGCGGAGCACTACGTGGGTATGCCATTTCACAAGATTCTATTAAGTATCGCCAATTAAAAGGTGAGATTCTTGAGTAATCCCATTATCGATTTTAACGAAGTTTCTTTTCGTTTTCCTGAGGATCTAACCCCTATCTTTACAGGGGTTTCATTTTCAATCGAAGCAGGGGAACGTGCTGTGTTGTTCGGTCCAAGTGGGTGCGGCAAGAGCACTTTGCTCTATTTGATGAACCGTCTGTATCCTTCTAACTGTGACGGTATTTTGGATGGTTCCATTACGCTCTTTAATAAAGACGCAGCCAGCTACAAACCTGGGGAAATCAACCAAAGAATCGCTACTGTCTTTCAAGATCCCGAATCACAGTTTTGTATGCCGACGGTTGAACAGGAAATGGCTTTCACATTAGAGAATTTTGGTCATATCAGCCGCCTTGAAATGGAATCTCGCATTACGAACACACTTTCAACATTAGGACTAACACATCTTAGAAAAGCAACCATTCAAACCCTTTCTGGGGGAATGAAGCAACGAGTAGCCACAGCGTGTGCACTATTAATGGAGCCCCAGGTTTTATTACTAGATGAACCGCTCGCCCACCTGGACCCATTAACGGCGCGACATTATGTACATTGGTTAAATGAACTTCAAGTTTCGCAATCGATGACGATTGTCGTGGTGGAGCATCGGTTGGATTTATGGGGAACTTTCTTTACACGAGCGATTCATGTTGGTGGCTCTTTCTTAACTGAAGATAATCCTGTGAGCTCAGCCATTGCATTTCCAAAACGATCTTCGTCAATGGAAGAAGAAGTTATTTTTGAAGCACATCAAATCTCTGTATCAATAAATAACCAAAGGCTGTTACAAAATATCTCGATGCAATTGCATAGAGGTGAAATAGCTGTGTTAGCCGGACCAAATGGCTGTGGAAAATCCACCTTTCTCAAGACAATTTGCGGAATTTACAATAAGTCAGAAGGAAGCATAAATTGTGTGGGGCATCTTCCAGGATATGTCCCTCAATCCCCCGAACATTTATTTGTCACGCAGCGCGTGTCTGAAGAAATTCGATTCTCCAATCATTCAAGTAATGAGCAGATTTTAGACATAATGGAACGTTTACGATTAGACGAAATTCAAGATGCCCATCCTTTTTCGGTGAGTCATGGACAAAAGAGACGAGTGGCGATTGGGGCCATGCTCGCAGATCAAAGACCTGTCCTTTTACTCGATGAACCAACTTCCGGGCAAGATGCATCTGCCCTTCTCGAATTGTTTTACTTACTGGATCTGCAAGCGAAAGAAGGAATTTCGATTTTAATTGTCACGCATGATATGTCTTTTGCAAAAGCCATTGCTGATACGATTTATTTAATGAAAGATGGCGAACTTACTGGTAGGTTTGACACGCACCATTTTTGGAATCAAACCGCTTTACTGTCAGATCATCAATTAGTAGCACCGGTAGGAGATTATTCATATGCCTATTAAAATGTGGTTACATGATATGAATCCAAGTATGAAATTTATCGTAGTCATTGTTTCGATGTTAACGTTAGCCTGGTTTTTTAACCCTTGGACCCCTTTCCTGTTTTTTATAGGAATTACTTTTTTTCAAGTTGTATTTAGTCAGGTCAATTGGCGATTGTGGGGTTTATTGATGATTCCAATTGCTTTCACTGCAATTGGTTATTTATGGACAACAATCGTTTTCGCTGCAGACACGTCAGGAGAGATACTCTTTTCATGGAATGGGTGGTCAGTTACCGACCAACAATGGGAAACTGCTTTATCATTAGCCTTTCGCGTTTTTGCCTTCTCTGCTATGTCGTTCATGTTTGCATTAACTACGGATCCAGTGAAATTCGTCATGAGTTTAATGCAGCAATTACGACTATCACCAAAACTCGCTTATGGAGTAATGGTAGGGTATCAATTTTTACCGGTCGTAAAGGAAGAATTTATTCAAATACGTCACGCTCATCGATTAAGAGGCATCGGTGCTGAAAAGCAGAAATGGAAAAGAATCATTGGCACAAAGAGATTGGTTATTCCCTTACTTTCAAGTGCGGTTCGACGAGCTGAAAGAGCAGCTTTTGCTATGGAGGCTCGAGGGTTTACTGGAGAAAAACGAGAGGTATTTTATGAACCCATCTCACTCAACTTACGGGACGGACTTCTGAGCGTTCTTCTACTCATTTTGCTAATCGGATGCTGTTTCACTGGATGGCAGTTGTCCTAGAGGAAAATTTGTTATAGTGGAATCAAGGAGTTGACCGTAATGGTGAGTATACGAAAAGCAAAACCGACTGATGCAGAGGTAGCCGTTCCACTAATCTTGGATGCCATTGGAAATATTGCTGAACAAATGACCGGCGAAACAAACCCAATTGCAGTCGAACACGAAATGATTGCCTTATTTAAACGCCAAGAAAATCGACATTCTTTCTTAAACACATGGATTGCCGAAACGGACAAGGACGTCGTCGGTGTAATGGTGTTTTATACAGGTGCTCAAGCATTACAACTTGATGCTAATTTAGTCGAGTGGCTGGAAGAGAAAAATGGACTTCCTGTTGTCATTCCCCCTGAAGCTCATGTGGATGAGTACTATATTGATACCGTTTGTGTAGATCCCCAATTCCGAGGGCAAGGAATTGGCAGTTTATTATTGAAGCATGCAGAAGTGGTTGCACGCGAAGAAGAAAGTACGAAGTTAGCACTCAATGTAGAAATCGAGAAAGAAGCAGCTATTCGCTTATATGAACGCCTCGGCTACCAAATCGCTGAGCCGTGGGTCATTTATGGCGGACAGTTCCACCATATGGCGAAAAGAATCTAAGTGGTTGGCTATTTCTTTCGCTTGCGGAAAGCGTCCACCGCAATGGAAATCAACGCATTTTATTCAAAAACGCATAGCCCAGGCTATGCGTTTCGTTTATTCCTATAAAAAGTCCCTTGGTTTTTGCCATTTTGTTTGGATTCATACAATGCTTCATCTGCCAAGTGCATAGCTTCGATTGGATGGTCACTATCAATCGGATAAATAGCTGCACCGATACTACACCCTATTGTGACTCTGGCTTTTTTTAATAAAATCGGTTCACAAATAAGTGAAATAATTTCATCCATGCAAGCTTGCCCTTCTTGAATGGAATCATTTTTCGAACTAGTTGTTAGGAAAACAAATTCATCCCCACCGAGTCTCGATACAAATTGATTTTCATTAGCAAAATTAGTTAAACGTTCAGCTACTACTTGTAAAACAAGATCACCAGCTAAATGTCCGTATTGATCATTCACTTGTTTAAATCCATCTAAATCCATAAAGAATATGAGCCATTTTTCATCACTCGTCAATAGCGTTGTTTCCATTTTTTCATAAAGGGCAATACGGTTAGGCAAGCCCGTTAATGTGTCTTGATGTGCCAGAGATTCCATTTCAGTCAAAGCTGTTTGAGTCGTCGTAATGGTTTGAACCATGTTTCGAATCGACACGGACAACTCCTCGACTTCCTTCACTCCATGAATAACCGGTATTTCGCTACGCTTTCCTTCACCTATTTCGCGAGCGGCTGCCGCAATCTTACGTATTGGACGTGCTATCTGATCGGCTATAACCCATCCAATCATTGAAAACAGCAAAATAGCGACTCCACCGATGACCCACATAAATTGTTCCAATTCATTAATGGCCTCATATGCAATATCAATTGGCTGCCGTACCAGTACTGTCCAACCTAAACCCGCATAATCTGCATGTCCATCTCCAAGAGTACTACCCATTACATAGGTTTTATTATCCACCCACTCCGTAACTGACCACTGGTCCTCGGAATACTCTTGATCGCCCAAGATTTGTTTCTCTATAGGCTTTCCAACCATGCCTGTCGGTCCTAAAATAATCGTATTATCTCGTTGACTTACAATAAAAACATCGAATTTATCTTCTAGATTTGGTGTATTTGTTAAGGTGGACTTGACTTCTTCTGCCCATTCCCAGCTTAAATGGGTCGCAAGCACTCCAAGGAATTCTTTATTTTCATCAAAAATGGGAACACTAATATCTACAAATTGCAGAGGTTCTCCACTTGGGTTCGGCAAAAGTTTTGCTAATAAAACCGCTTCATGTACATCTCCAATAAACGGTTCTTTCTGAGCATTCAAGAAAACAGGTCGCTCCGCAATCGATTCACCTTTTAATATACCGTCACTTGAAGCAATCACTTTGCCTTGTGCATCCGTTAGACCAATCCATGAAAAAGTAGGGAATTTCGATTTTAACTCGTCTATTAAAATTTGTTCTTTTTCCAAATCCTGATTGCGAAAAGCAGGAAGGCTACCCACTAATTGAACTTCTTTGAATCGAGTTGCCATAAACAAATCTAATTTATCCGCCATTTGGAAAGAATAACCCGCCAAAGATTGACCCACTTCTTTTTGAACAACATCCGTTGCTTTTTCTGTAAAAATTGAACCTAATAAGAAGGTTAAAATCGTTAACATGCCTGCAAATAACAGGGTCACAATTGTTCTTAAGTATACAGACATATAAATCCCTCCAAACTAGTCATAAAGTAATATATTAACATGATTTACAAGGAAAAACTGGGTTTTATTTAAATTATTCTCTTTTAGAAATTTCTTTCTTTACACGAATTCGCCATATTATTCTAATATAGATTTTGACATTCATCTCATTCAAAACTGTTCGAGGTTTTGTCACACCATGTTTGGACTAGATTTGCTACAATGACAGCATATATGAGAAAAGAGGCTATACACTATGAACCGATTTTTAATAGGAATTACACTAGTCCTTTCAGTTATATTAAGTGCATGTGGTGCTGAAGAGAATCATAATAATCACTCGATGTCAGACGATGAAGTACCTGAGATGTTAATGGTGGAACTAACCGTCCCTGAAAAAGGCGTTACGGGAGAAGAAGTTGAATTTATTGCGAAGGTAACACAAGGTGAAGAGATTGTAGAAGATGCAAATGAAGTCAAATTTGAAGTTTTAAACAAGTCGACTGGCGAAAAAGAAATGATCGATGGCACGTTAAATAAAGACAAGAATTATTCTACATCCTATCGTTTTGAAGAAGCTGGAGTGTATGATATTACATCACATGTAACTGCACGAAATATGCATACCATGCCTACTAAAACCATTGAGGTAACTGGTGAGGAAGTAGCAAATACCACTACTGAAGCGAATTCAACTACTGAAACAACTTCACACAGTGAAGCAGCTGAACATCACGGTCCTGGAGCAACGATTGAGTTTGAAGATGGAACAGCAACAGTTGGAGAAGCCGTTGAACTAACTGCTACCATCTCCATGTCAGAGTCACCACTTGAAGGTGCACGAGTTCAATACGAAATCGTCCGTAATGATGCGGATTTCCACCACTGGGTAGAAGCTTCTGAAAATGAACCTGGTAAATACCAAGTTGAATTTACCTTTACCGAATCAGGCACGTACGAAGTCCAAGTTCATGTAACTAAAGGTGACGACATTCATGATCACGTAGTGAACACTTATATAGTGAAATGAAATAAGAGGATACCAATTAAAGATCAAATAAAAACAGTTGGAGAAAAATGATTATTTTTCTCCAACTGTTTTTGATTTTGTTTTGCGGTTCTCTGAAAAACTCGCTTGTACCATTTATGATGTGAGCTATTTCTGATTTGCTTTTGCTGATTGAAATGGAGGTGGCGACTCCGAGGGGATTAGCACGAGCTTTAGACCCTGGACTGAGCCCCGCGAGGGAAGCGGCTAAAGCCGTGCCCCCCGGAAAGCGTCCACTGCAATGAAAATCAGCCACATAATATTAGTAAGAGAAAAGGGTAAAGGTTGTCTTTTAGAACATCTTCCTACTCACTGACATTATTGGACAAGTAAGTAGGAACCAGTCTATGGCACGAAAATTAAACTAAACCTTTAATCAAAACCCTACATGTTACACTTCTCGTTGCCAATGTCGATGTGCAGTAACTGCATCAACGAAAGGTTGAGTTTCCTCCCCTTTAACGACACCTGGACCTTCTTTCCCTTCCAATACAGAACCAGCACTTGTCGAAGCACCAACCGCTTTAAAGTGATTGAACGCTTCAGTTACATAACGCTCGCTCTCTTTCATGAACTTTTTATCCTCTTTCATACTCGCCACATAAATAGCATCAAACAATACAGGGTCAGCAGTTAAGAAGGTATGGTCAATTGGTAATTCACCAATGTTCCCTAACTTATCGCTGATGATTTCGACATTTAAGCCCGCCCCTTTATATGCTTGTACTAATTTCTGAAGGCTAGACGCATCACCGTCTTTATTGGCGATTAAACCAACTTTACGTGTATCTGGTTTCTTCACCATATTTTCTTGGCTAAGTGCTGGTGAGGCTTTCGTGACTTCGCTACCACCACCTGTTGGCATATTCGCACCAACAGCATCCGCAACAGTTTTTGCTAAATCTAAGTCAACATTCGCAAACATGTCTACTGCTTGTTGTTGAACAGACTTGTTTTTCACTTTCCCAATTTCAAAGCAGAAAGCATCTGTAATATGTTGTTTCTCAGGCTGACTCATACTGTTCCAAAACATCGTTGCTTGAGTAAAGTGATCTCTAAAGCTATCGCTACGATTGCGAACTTTTCGACCTTCCATCTTCTCTTGGTAGTGCTCATATCCGCCCTCTTCAGGTGTAGAAGTAGCCGGCGTGTTATTTGCAAGAGAGTTATTATGATAGCTCACAGGACCTTTATTAATCGTCATACGGCCATACCCATCTCTTTGGTTGTTATGGAACGGACAGACTGGTCGATTAATCGGCAGCTCATGGAAATTCGGACCACCAAGTCGAATTAATTGCGTGTCCGTGTATGAGAATAAACGACCTTGTAAGAGTGGATCATTTGTAAAATCAATGCCCGGTACAACATGACCCGGATGGAATGCTACTTGTTCGGTTTCCGCGAACACATTATCTACGTTACGATTCAACGTCATTTTCCCAATGAGTTTAACCGGCACATCTTCTTCCGGCCATAATTTAGTTGGGTCCAATACGTCAAAATCAAATTTAAATTCGTCTTCTTCCGCTAATAACTGAACCCCTAGTTCATATTCAGGGAAATCTCCGTTTTCAATGGATTCGTACAAATCGCGTCGATGGAAATCGGGATCTTTCCCGTTAATCTTCTGTGCTTCATCCCACACTAAGGAGTGAGCACCTAAAACAGGTTTCCAATGGAATTTAACAAAGTGAGCAACACCTTCTGCGTTTACAAAACGGAACGTATGTACACCGAATCCTTCCATCATTCGGAAGCTTCGAGGAATCGCTCTGTCAGACATTGCCCACATAACCATATGCGCCGACTCTTGATTATTCGCTACAAAATCCCAAAATGTATCATGAGCACTTGCAGCTTGCGGCATTTCATTATGAGGTTCCGGTTTTAATGCATGCACTAAATCCGGGAATTTAATCGCATCTTGAATAAAGAATACGGGAATGTTGTTTCCTACTAAATCGTAGTTACCTTCTTGCGTATAAAACTTCGTTGAAAATCCACGTGCATCTCGTACCGTTTCACCAGAACCTCTAGAACCAGCTACCGTTGAGAAACGCACAAACACAGGTGTTTTAGTGGACGTGTCATTTAAAAAACCAGCTTTTGTATAGGAAGCCATGGATTCATACAATTCAAATTCTCCATGGGCGGCATAGCCTCTCGCATGAACAATTCGCTCAGGAATTCGTTCATGATCAAAATGGGTCATTTTTTCACGAAACTGAAAGTCCTCCAATAATGTGGGACCGCGAACGCCAGCTTTTAGCGAAAATTCATCTTCAGATACCTTTAATCCTTGATTCGTTGTCATTTTTTGATCTCGATCATCTACTCGAAATTGTTCTAACTGTTCATCTTTGCTATTTTTCCCCATTCCGATGCCTCCTATAGTGAATTTCAGAATACTCTATCTCTATTCTTTACCACGAGGACTGTGTGGGAAACATGAATATAGGAAATGGGTATAAAAGTCTTGTGTTAATCTCGAATCATCAAACGATTTTTTCGTAGTTCTGCAATGAGTAAACCTGACAATAAAATGACCACAGCTGTTAAATAAAACCACAGTACTAGCACGATTATCCCTGATAATTGCCCATACAATCGTGTGTAATTAACGTTTGACACGTAATCGGCAAACAGTAACGAGACAATTTGCCAACCTACCGCTGATAATAAAGCGCCTGGCCACACCTCAAAAAAAGTAAGTCGATTACTTGGAACGATTTTATAAAATAGAAGGAAAAATAAGAATAGAAATACTGTTCCTAGTCCCCATTTAACGCCTGGCCAAATATAGATCCAGCCTTGCCATTCATCGAGCGTACCAGCTCGTGAGACCACCCAGTGCAATCCGCTTTCTAGAAATGGTAAGAACAGTGATAAGGGCACCAAAGTCATAAATAATAAGGTAACGCCTAAATCACGGAGTAAACTTTTCCAATATGGAAGTGTACTTTTGATTCCGTTTGCTTCATTTAGTGCACGAGCAAGAGCTTGAACGGCCATGGACGAAATCCAAAAAGCTGCGATTAAACTGAGTGACAATACTCGACCCTTATCTTCTTCTAAAATATTCAACACATTATCTTCAATGAACCGAAAGGATTCACCTGGTGCAAAAGGTCTTAAGAAATCTAATATTTGATTGGCATCAACAGGGAAGAAGCTTATTAAGGAAATAATAAATATAAGGAAAGGAAAAACAGATAACAATAAATAATACGCAGTTTGAGCTGCTTCATCGAAAAAACGTTCCGAAAAAAAACGCTTAATCACACGGGTTACAAGTTTCATCTTTTGTTCCTCCAAGTTTGTTCATACAGTCATTGTGACGGATATATAGGCTATTGAGCAAGAAAAAGCCCGCACAATCTGTACGGGCTTTATACTTTATTCAATTAATGAAGGATCTAGAACCCATTGAGCTTCCCATTTCCTCATCACATCGGCTACTTCAAGAGGAGTCACTTTTTCATCTCTCATGAAATGTATAGATTCTTCGTCTCGTGTAGCGAGTTGTGCAATTTCATCAATCCACTTATTCGAAATATTTAAATCTTGGAGTGAGATAGGTAACCCGAGTGCTTGATAAAATGGAATCAATTGCTCAAGTTCAACTTGTTTATTTTCTAATAATAACTGCACTAAAATTCCGTATGCTACTTTATTTCCATGAAGCGCTTCGTGTGACTCAGGTGCAACCGTTATTCCATTATGAATGGAATGAGCACCGGCAATTCTCCCAAACTTGTCACCATAACCTCCAACCATTCCACCCAGCATCATTATGGATTCAACTACCTTGATAAATGCGTTTGATATTTGTACTTCCTTCGCATCACTAACCGCTTGTTCTGCATAATCGAACATTTCATCCGCACATAACCTGGCTGAATAATGCGCTATTTTGAGTGCCACTGGGAGTTCGTTTAATTTCCCTATTTGCACATCAGCTTCATACCATTTGGCAAGTGTATCTCCGATTCCCGCAATGAGATAGACAATAGGAGCTTTTAGTAAAATATGTGGTTCGATTAAAAGCAGATCGACACTTTTTGGATAAACCTCATAATGGGTCATCACACCTTCATCCGTATAAATCACACTAAGTGGTGTCCAAGACGCACAGTTTGCAGCGATTGTTGGAATTAAAACCGACTTTGTATGGCTGTGGTAAGCTGATGCTTTAACTATATCCAGTACTTTGCCACCACCAACACCGATGATTGCATCTACTTCATGAGTACGTGCCAAATTGGTCACACGACGAATTTCACTTAAGGAACATTCTCCGTTATAAAAGAGGTGTATTAATATAACTTCATTTAAGTTCGGAAAGTAATTGGTGGCAGCTTGCCAAGATTGTTCACCTGTTAGAAGAAGAACACGCTTGATCCCCCTCGCTGTCAACTTCAACTCCAGGAGGTTTAATACCCCACTTGTGCATACATATTCAGCTGGTCCTGCTCGAACTATGATGTCTTCCACAAAAGCCCTTCTCTCTTAGCGGTTTTTCATCCACTCTGGTTTCCCAAAGCCTTCAAATTCAGCATCAATTAGTTCTTCGAATTCTGGTGATTCCACTATTTCCACTAAATCTTTTGCTAGCTGCGAATCTTTATTTGCTGTTGTAACGGCCACTACATTCCGATATTGGTCAGGCATGTTTTCTAAAACCAACGCATCGAGTAAATCCATTTCAGCAGCTAAAGCAAAGTTTCCAGGGACAGCTGCTAGATCAGCACTATCAACTGAACGTGGTAGCTGACCTGCTTCAATTGGTTGAAACACTAAGTTTTTCACATTCTTTTCGATATCTTTTTCGGATACCGTTAACGGCTCAGCATCTGGATTCAGTTCGATTAACCCATGGTCTTGCAAGATTAAAAATGTACGTGCCGCATTCACTGGGTCATTAGGAATTGTAATTGTTGCACCATCTTTAATATCTTCAATAGATGAATATGTATTTGAGTAAATACCCATCGGTGCAGTAGGCACTGTGATTAATCCCGTCAAATCCATATCATTTTCCTTCGAGAAATTCTCTAAGTAAATCGAGTGCTGGAATAGATTTGCATCGATATCTCCACTTTCTAAGGCAACATTTGGTTGTATATAATCGCTGAATTCAATAATTTTCACTTCATATCCTTTTGCTTCTAAAGCTGGTTGAATTGCTTTTTTAAGCATGTCGCTATATGGACCCGCTGTTCCACCTAACTTCACAGATTTGTCGTTATCTGCATTTCCTTTAGATTCATTGTCATTCCCTCCACATGCAGCAAGCGCTACAGCTAAAACTAGTAAAATCATTGTGAATAAAACCTTTTTCATCTCTTTTTCTCTCCCTTTTTATCTTTTATCTATTGCTTTAGCCGTCCAATCACCCAGTTGTTGAACGATTTGAACGAGAACAATTAAAATCACTACCGTCACAATCATGATGGTATCGTCGTATCGGTAATAGCCAAAACGAATAGCTAAGTCACCAATTCCACCACCACCCACTACACCTGCCATTGCTGAGTATGCAACAAGACTAATAATGGTCATCGTAATTCCTTGCACAATACTCGATTTGGCTTCGGGCAATAAAACATCTTTGATAATCATCCAAGGTGTTGCACCTACAGCCACAGCGGCTTCAATAACTCCCTTATCGATTTCGCGTAACGATGTTTCTACGATACGTGCAAAGAATGGAATAGCAGCAACTGATAACGAAACACTTGCTGCTTCAGGTCCAATCTTTGACCCGACAATTATCTGAGTTAATGGAAGCAGCGCGACTAACAAAATAATAAATGGAATCGAACGGATCAGGTTCACGATAAAACCAAGTGTTGATTTCAAAAAACGATTTTCTAATATCAATCCCCTATCCGTTATGAATAGTACGATCCCAAGCGGTAATCCAATGACAATTGCAACAGTCAGTGAAACACCAATCATGTAAAGTGTTTGGTTAAAAGCTTTTAAAATATCTGGCCACATTTCAATAACATGTTGTATATCAATGCCCATTACGAATCACCTCCACTAAAGCCCCTCGGCCTTCCATATAACTAATCGATCGATTGATGTTTGCCGGGTGGCCTTGAAGTTCCATCAAAAACAAACCGAGTGGAACTTCCTGAATATATTCAATCGCGCCATGCAAGAAATTCCCTCGTACATCAAACTGCTGAACTGTATCCGAAATGACACCTTCTCCAGCCACATTTCCTTTAAACAAAACTTTGATAATACTTCCTGTGACTTTATTTAAGATGGCCTCAGGAACTTCAAACGACACCACACTGCTAATGAACTCTTTTGTCAATTCAGCTTGTGGGTTTGAGAAAATTTCATAAACAGAGCCTTCTTCAACAACTCGACCATCCTGCATGACAGCCATTCGGTCACAAATTTCTTTCACCACATTCATTTCATGCGTAATGAGTACAATTGTGATGTTTAACTCTCGATTAATCTTTTTAAGTAAACGTAAAATTGATAAGGTGGTGTTTGGATCCAGTGCTGAAGTAGCTTCATCACACAACAGAACAGTTGGATTATTAGCCAGTGCTCGAGCAATTCCCACTCGTTGCTTTTGTCCACCACTTAACTGTGCTGGGTACACATCCTTTTTTTCTGATAACCCAACCATTTCAAGCAGTTCCAAAACACGTGATTTAATTTCTCTTCTTGGAGTGTTTGCCGCTTTTAATGCGAATGCAATATTCTCACCAACCGTCTTTTGACTAATTAAATAAAAGTGCTGAAAAATCATGCCGATCTTTAATCTAGCGTTTCGAAGATTTTTTCCTTTTAATTTCGTTAAATCTCGACCGTTTACCATAATACTTCCACTGGTTGGTTGTTCCAGTAGGTTAATACATCGGAGAAGCGAACTTTTACCTGCTCCCGAATAACCCACAATTCCAAATACTTCGCCTTCGGTTATGGAAAGATTAACCTGATCTACTCCTATTACCGTTCCTTTTTTCGTTTTGTATTCTTTAGACAGATTCTCAATATGTATCATGGCAGTCTCCTTTTTGACCATAAAAAATACCCCTTTCATCATGAAAGAGGCACCGAAAAATGGATTTTGGTTTATCTTTCAGAATGAGTTCATTCTGTAGGAATTGGCACCTTCCCAACATCTGTTGGGGGTTGCTGGACGTCATAGGGCCTATCCCTCGGTCTCTCTTGATAATTTCCAATATGTAATTGTTTTGTGTTTCGAACTAAATCTTACGATGTTTTTATAAAGGTGTCAAATGTTTTTTGAAAATACTTTATTCATTTTCAAAAAGGGGTTTGTAAAGAGTCGGTCTTCGATCTTCGAAAACAGGGATTCGTTGACGCACTTCTTCTACCTCAGAAAAATCCACATCAATTAGAGCATACTCTTCATGTTCACCACCAATCCATAAGATTTTACCCCAAGGTGCAATCACCATCGACTGCCCATTAAATCGGTTGTTGGGGTCTTGCCCAATACGATTTACGGCAATGACAAAATATTGATTTTCAATTGCTCGAGCTTGAAGTAGTAGTTTCCAATGGTCAATTCGAGATTCTGGCCATTGCGCTGGGACAAATATCACGTCAGCACCTGCTAATGCATGTGCTCTAAGCCATTCAGGAAATCGAATATCATAGCATATTACGCCACTTGCACGTATAGAACCTAGAGAAAATAAATTATCTTTATTTCCAGCATGTAAATACAGATGTTCATCCATCAATCGGAACAAATGAGCTTTGTCATATTCTGCGACAAGCTCTCCTTTGTTGGTATATACATACATCGTGTTATAAAACCGGTCACCTTTTTTCGTGGAAACCGATCCTCCCACAATATGAATATGGTGTTTTACGGCTAGCTCAGACAGAAATTGTTTTGTTTGTTCTCCTTCGCGATCAGCTAGCTCTTCTAATTCGGTTAACGCATAGGCGGTATTCCACATTTCTGGTAAAACAACTAACTCTGCACCTTCTTTTGCCACTTGCTCAATCAATGTTTGAACCTTGTGAAAATTTTTTTTAGGTTCTCCAAACTCAATGTCGAGCTGAATGCAAGCGATTTTCATGAGTACACCACCTATAGACAAGATAAAGAAAAGATTATAAGATTTGGCTGATGATTGCAACTATTTCAGAAAATGAGGAAAAATCATGAAACTATCAAATAAACTACAACAATTGCCACCACAATTTTTTGCTTCACTCGTTCAAAAAGTCGGTGCAGCAGTGGCAGAAGGACGCGATGTCATTAACCTTGGTCAAGGAAATCCAGACCAACCCACTCCTCCACATATCGTAAAAGCCCTTCAAGAGTCTGCAGAGAACCCGTTATCACATAAGTATTCACCCTTCCGAGGAATTAGTGAATTAAAAGAAGCGGCATCTGCATTTTATAAACGAGAATACAATGTCGATATCGATCCTTCTACAGAAGTAGCGATATTATTTGGCACGAAAATTGGTCTTGTCGAACTGCCGATGGCTGTATTAAACCCCGGTGATTTAATGTTGCTACCGGACCCAGGTTACCCAGATTATTTGTCTGGCGTTGTTTTGGCAGATGTCCAATATGAAACGTTGCCACTCGTTGCAAAAAATCACTTTTTACCTGATTACAATGCGATTTCTGATGAAAGCAAAGAGCGTGCAAAACTGATGTACTTGAACTACCCGAACAACCCAACAGGAGCTACAGCAGACCTTGAATTTTTCAATAAAACAGTGGCATTTGCCAAAGAAAATGATATCGCAGTGTCTCACGATTTTGCCTATGGAGCCATTGGATTTGAGTGTGAAAAGCCAATCAGTTTCTTGCAAGCAGTTGGCGCAAAAGATATTGGAATTGAAATGTATACATTGTCCAAAACCTATAATATGGCTGGTTGGAGAGTCGGTTTTGCCGTAGGGAATAAAGAAATGATCGAAGCCTTGAATGTGATTCAAGATCATTTATTCGTTAGTCTATTTCCAGCAATCCAACATGCCGCAGTAACCGCTTTAAGTGATCATCAAGTAAACGTTACCGCATTAGTGGAACTATATGAAAGTCGTAGAAATGTCTTTATTAACGCCTGTCAAAAGATTGGATGGGAAGTAGTAGCCCCTAAAGGGTCATTTTTTGCGTGGTTACCAGTTCCAACCGAATACACAAGCCAAGAGTTTGCAGACAAACTTTTAGAGGAAGCTGATGTAGCTGTAGCCCCAGGAAATGGCTTCGGTGAATTTGGTGAAGGGTATATTCGAGTTGGATTGCTAGTGGATGAAAACCGATTGGAAGAAGCGGTTGAACGGATTGGGAAATTAGGAATTTTTTAATAAAATGATGCAGGGGAACTTTTATTTGATGGATGTTCCCCTGCATTATATTCTTGCTTTTAGAGGCCCTGATCTCTCCAAAAGTTTTGACTAACATGTTGTTCCGGACTATACCGTTGAATCGAATATCCCTGTTTCTTTAGCCATTCAATGATTTGGGGCAAGGCTTTATTTGTCTGCGGACGATCATGAAGCAATACGACGATTTGTTTATCTTTTGCTAGTCTAGCTTTCTCAACCCCAACTTGTACATTCTTTACGATTTGCGTAAAGTTCTCCTCTTTTATCTTCCAATCAACTGTATCAACATCCCAGTCCCACATTTTATAACCATTCCTCTTTAACAATTCACGCATAGATGATGTCACATGAGGGGTACTACCATAAGGAGCACGAACCAAAGTAGATGTATGTCCCGTCAATTTCTTAAGTAAATCGTTCTCCGTTTGCATTTCTTTCATGAATGCCCCTGCATTCGCGTACACCTTCTTTTTTTCATGTGTCATACTGTGAAGGCCTAGATAATGACCATCTAAAAATGTTTGACTCGCTATAGAAGGGTGTCTTTGAACATCTTCCCCAATAAAAAAGAATGTCCCCTTAACTTTGTATTCTCTTAAAATTTGTAAGTGAACACTCGTATAACGGTTTGGTCCATCGTCAAAAGTTAAATACACTATTGGCTTATCTGAAGGTACAGGCACTGGTGGTTTCCGATCTTTTACGACTTTATTAATAAAATCTTGATTACTAACATGCGGATAGGTTTCTGAAGTAAGTCTCGCAGTTAAAATGGAAGACAAATACTCAACATTAAAACCTGTTACTTCGCCAAGAAAACGGATAGGTATATAAAGAACATCATTCATCATTTGAATGGCATTCGTCTCTTCGTTGACCTCATTAACAAACGTTTCTTTTGTGTGGTAATCAAATGATATTGATGTTCCATTTTTAGTAATCACAATTTTATCTTCGGTTTTTACAATGTCAGCATACAAATATTGTGCCATTTTTTCAAAAGGAACAATCATCTGTCCATTTACAATTCGAACTTCTCCTTTTTCAAAATGTAACATTCGATCATGCAAAGCAACAAAACGGTTTGATTCGGCAGTAGCATGTCCTTGGTTAGGCCATAAAATGATGCACATCGCAAAAATTAATATGATGATCATGTTTCGGTATGAGTTCATAATTCTTAGCTCCTTTAACTATCTAACTTCTTAGACAGTGTATGAAGCAAACTTTTCTGGTAGTTTCATAATCGTTAAAAATATTTGTAGTACTTTTTAAATTAAGAAATCCTATGTTCCGATAAAAAAAGAACCACAAACAGAAAACGTGTCAGTTGGTGAGCCAACTGACACCATTCTTGCGCGTTAAATTGTTTGGAATTCGTGAATTTTAGAATGTGATGCCCGAATCCTTGAATAGCCCATGCGAATTCTAGAATAGCAACGGCCAATTGAAGAACAGCCTCATCCAATCCTTGAATAAGACCCGCGAATTCTAGAATGTCACGATTTCCCCTACCACGCTCAACCTAAAAAAGAACACAAAAAAACCAGTACCTCTCGGTACTGATTTCTTAGTGCCTAGCGACGTCCTACTCTCACAGGGGGAAACCCCCAACTACCATCGGCGCTAAAGAGCTTAACTTCCGTGTT